>QHTS01000263.1 GCA_003220905.1 Gemmatimonadota bacterium
GACTCGCCGAGCGGCTCGCGCGGGCCGGGTTCGCAGTCGTGTCGTTCGACCCGCCGGGAGCGCCAGGCCTCGAAATCGTACTGGACGCGCTGGGGCGTGGGGTGTTAGAAGTCGATGCGGACAGCTATGCGCTGATCGAGCCGCGCGACGACGGCTCGATCGCCCTGGCTCGAGCCGCCGCGGGCGTCCGCGTCCCCGGGCTCGTGGTGCGCGACATGCCGGTCGAGCTCGCGGCGGCGGCGATCGTGCAGTGGCTGGCGAAACATCTCGTGTGATCAGCCTCGCAACCGTCCGTCGGGCGTTGCGCCACCACCGCCCCCAAGTGGCCGACGCGCCCGAAGCCCGCCCCGCCGCGGTCGCCCTGATCCTGCTGGAAGGCCCGCAGGGTCTCGAGATCCTGCTCATCCGGCGCGCCGAGCGCGCCGACGACCCGTGGTCCGGTCAGATCGCACTCCCGGGCGGTCGTTACGGCGTCGGCGACCGGGACCTGTTCGCGACGGCGGTTCGGGAGACGCGCGAGGAGACGGGAGTGGACTTGTCGGGCGCGGAGCGGCTGGGGGTGCTGGACGATCTCCATCCCCGCACGCCGACCCTGCCGCCCGTGGTCGTGCGGCCGTTCGTCTTCGCGCTGGCTCGACGCGCCGCGCTCGTCCCGAGCGACGAGGTGCAGCGCGCCTTCTGGCTGCCCCTCAGGAGACTCTCGGAGCCGAACGTGCGCCGCGAGGTGACCCTGACCCTGCACGGCGCCGTGCGGACTTTCCCGGCTTATCTGGTCGACGACGACGTGATTTGGGGGATGACGGAGCGCATTCTCACCCCGTTCGTGGATCTCGTAAGCAATTTTAGACCTGATTTATAGTCTCTCGAAATCCACATATTTGCTTGACAGTATCTCATAATTAGTATAGACTAACTAGTTCTGGGTATCGCAGGTCAAGTGATTGCCTTAACGCCCGATACCTGAGACCCCATACCTGCCTGCGCGGCAGGGAGAATCGGCATGCAGCCAGCTTTACGAGATCCCAACCCTCCACTGACACGGTCCGTTGAGGACTACCTCAAGGTGATCTACCACCTCTCGAGTCAGGGCGGCTTCGCCGCGACGAGCGACATCGCCGCCATGCTCGACGTCTCCCCACCGTCGGTGAGCGGTATGGTGAAGCGGCTCTCGGAAACGGGGCTGATCGAGCATGTGCCCTACCGCGGCGTGCAGCTCACCTCGCAGGGGCGCCGGGCGGCGCTCCGGATGATCCGCCGGCACCGGATCCTCGAGCTCTATCTCACGCAGCACCTGGGTTACGACTGGGGCAGCGTGCACGCCGAAGCGGAGCGGCTCGAGCACGCCGTGTCGGACGATCTGATCGAGCGGATGGCGAGCGCGTTGGGACAGCCCCAGTACGACCCGCACGGCGATCCCATCCCCACCGCGGCCGGTGACATCGAAGAAACGGAGCTCGTCGCGCTCGCCGACGCGCGCGTCGGCACGAAGCTCGAGCTGCGGCAGGTGGGGACGCAGGATGCGGCGCGCCTGCGCTACTTCGCGGAGCAAGGGCTGACCCCCGGCGTGCTGCTCACGGTGAGCGAGCGCCAGCCGTTCAACGGCCCCACGACCATCGCGCTGGTGCCCTCCGGGGAGCCCCGCGTGGTGGGGCGGGAGCTGGCGCAGCTCTTGTGGTGCCAGGAGATCGGCGCGTGAGCGGGCGGTCGTCGATCTGTCTGGGCGCCCTGCTAGCGGTCGCGTCAACGCAGGCGGGCGCCCAGGCGCAGGCGGCTCCGCCCTCCATCTCCGACAACAGCTTCCTGATGGAGGAAGCCTACAATCAAGAACCCGGTGTCGTGCAGCACATCAGCGCGTTCCAGCTGTTCCGCGGTGCCGACTCGTGGGCCTACAGCTTCACCGACGAGTGGCCGCTGTTCGGCCGGACTCATCAGCTGAGCTTCACGCTGCCGATCCAGCGAACTCACAACGGGTCGTCGGTGGCGACGGGCCTCGGCGACGTAGCGGTCAACTACCGCGTGCAGCTGGCCGCGGCGGAGCGGCTCTCCGTCGCCCCGCGATTGTCCCTGCTCCTACCGACCGGGCGCGCCAAGTCGGATCTCGGTGCCGGCGCGCTGGGTGTTCAGGCGAACGTGCCGGCCAGCGTGGTCGTCGCGAGCCAGCTGGTCACGCACTGGAATGCCGGGGCCACGGTCATACCGTCGGCCCAGAACGCGGTCGGTGACAAGGCGACGACGGTCGCGTACAACCTCGGCGCGAGCGTCGTGTGGTTGGCGCGGCCGACGTTCAATGCCCTGCTCGAAATCGTATGGACGCGGAAAGAGGCGGTGACGGGCGCCGGCCGCACCGCTGCGAGCGACGGTCTGTCGATCAGTCCCGGGATCCGCTGGGCGTACAACTTTTCGAGCGGGCTGCAGATCGTGCCGGGAATCGCGTTCCCCATCGGCGTGGGCCCCAGCGCGGGTGACGACGCGGTACTCTTGTATCTGAGCTTCGAGCATCCCTTCCGGAGCGGGAGTCACTGATGGCGGCGCCACAGGCCGATCGTCCTCTCGCCAGCCCGGACCCGGGATGGCGGCGCCCGCGTCTCGCGCCGAGCCTCGCCGAAGTCTATCGCACCGTTCCCGTCAGCACGGGTGCGTGGTGGCGCAAGGCGCTGGCGTTCGCAGGGCCGGGCTACCTGGTGGCCGTGGGGTACATGGACCCCGGCAACTGGGCCACAGATCTTGCGGGCGGCTCGCGTTTCGGCTACGCGCTCCTCTCCGTCGTGCTCCTGTCGAACCTCATGGCGATCCTGCTGCAGGGGCTCGCTGCGAAGCTGGGCATCGTGACCGGCCGCGATCTGGCGCAGGCGTGTCGCGACCACTTCTCGCGCCCGACCACGCTCGCCCTCTGGGTGCTGTGCGAGGTGGCGATCGCCGCGTGCGACCTGGCGGAAGTGATCGGCTCGGCGATCGGGCTGAACCTGCTGTTCGGGATTCCCCTGCCGTGGGGCATCGCGATCACCGCGCTCGACGTGCTGATCGTGCTGTTCCTGCAGCACAAGGGCTTCCGGCTGCTCGAGGCCCTGGTGGTGGCGCTGATCGCGACCATCGCGGGCTGCTTCCTGTTCGAGATCGTCATTTCCCGCCCCGACCTGGGTGGCGTCGCCGGGGGCTTCCTGCCGAGCCCCTCCATCCTCGCCGATCCCGACAAGCTCTACATCGCGATCGGGATCCTCGGCGCCACGGTGATGCCGCACAACCTGTATTTGCATTCGTCGGTGGTGCAGACCCGGGCGTATGAGGAGACCCCGGCCGGCAAGCGGATGGCGGTGAAGTACGCGTTTCTCGATTCGACCGTCGCGCTCAGCTTCGCCCTGTTCATCAACGCGGCGATCCTCATCGTCGCCGCGGCCACCTTCCATCGCGCCGGTCATACCGGGGTCGCCGAGATCCAGGAGGCGTACCAGCTGCTCTCACCGCTGCTCGGCGTCGCCGGGGCCAGCGCCGTGTTCGCCCTGGCGCTGCTCGCGTCGGGGCAGAACTCGACCCTCACAGGGACGCTCGCGGGTCAGATCGTGATGGAGGGGTTCCTCAACATCCGGATCCGGCCGTGGTTGCGGCGGCTCATCACCCGTCTGATCGCGATTGTGCCGGCCGCGCTCACCGCTATCTTCTTCGGGGAGAGCGGTACCGCCAAGCTCCTCATCCTGAGCCAGGTGATTTTGAGCCTGCAGCTGTCGTTCGCGGTGTTCCCGCTCGTGTGGTTCACTTCCGATCGCCTGAAGATGGGCGAGTTCGTGAACCCCACCTGGGTCAAAGCGCTGGCCTACTTCGTGGCCATAGTGATCGCGGGCCTCAACGCCTGGCTCCTCGCCCAGACGTTCCGGGGCTGGTTCGGCTGATGTACGCCAGAATCCTCGTCCCCCTCGAGCACTCCCCCGCCGACGATACGATCGTCGCCCACGTCCGCGAGTTGGCCAAGCGCCTGGGCTCGGCCCTCGTCCTCATGCACGTGGCGGACGGGTGGGTGGCGCGGAACATCAAGGAGCTCGACCTGCGCGAGTCGGAGGAGATGCGGGAGGACCGCGCTTATCTGGAGGATCTGTGCGCCCGGCTCACGGCGGAGGGTCTGGACGTCGATGCCGTCCTCGCCGCTGGGGACCCCGCGAAGGAGATCGCCGCGGCGGCCGAGCGGGAGGGCTGCGACCTGATCGCCATGGCCACCCACGGCCACCGGTTGCTGGAGGATGTGGTCAAGGGCAGCACCGCGACAGCATTACGACACCAGACGAAGGTTCCGATATTGATGGTAAGAGCGGAAAAGAAATAACGACGTAGCACAGAGGCGTGTTACGCCTTATGCGTTCTTGCTTGTTCAAGCACCCTCAAGATGGCACCTAACCTGCGATCGCGGGCCTCTCTTAGTTGCTCGATGTTGCTTTTATATGCCCGCTCGATGCTCTGGATCAGCGCGCGCTGCTGCTCGGGCTCGAGGCGCTGCCACGTCGCGAGCTGTCCCCACCAGCTCTCGAAGGTCCCGAGCAGCTGCTGCAGGAAGAGGGTAACGCCCCCGTCGCCCGCGGCCAGGTGATACGTCAGATGCGGGCCCGCCGCCGCCCAACCGAGCGCGGGGCCGAGTGAGACGGCGCGGTCGAGCTGGTCGACGTCGATCACACCCTCCAGGACCAGATCGATACACTGCCGCCACACCGCGGCGGTGATCCGTCCCACCACATAGCCCGGGATCGGCTTCTTGAGGAGGATGGGCATCCGGCCGAGGGCACGGAGGTACTCCTGCGTGCGCACGACGGCGGCGGCGCTGGTGCGCGCGGCCGGTACCACCTCGACCAGGGGGATCAGCTCGGGTGGGTTCAACGGGTGCGCCACGAGGCAGCGGTCCTGGCGGCGGCAGCGCGCGAAGATCTCGGCGGGGGGAATGCCGCTCGAGGAGCTGGTGAGCAGCGTGTCGGGGCTTGCCACCTGCTCGATCGAGCCGAACAGCTTCTGCTTCGCGATCGCATCCTCGGAGATGGCCTCGATCACCCAGTCGCTGTCCTGGACCGCCTGGAGCAGACTCCGCGCCTGCGCGCGGGTGCGGCGCGGCACGTCCGTGGCGGCGCGCTCGAGCCCCTCGGCGCTCGCGTCGAACACCGTCACCGGCCAGCCGGCCGAAGCGCACAGCGCCGCCCAGCCGCAGCCGATGTCGCCCGCGCCGATCACCGTGACCTTGCGGGGCATCGTCGTCACACGCCCGCCTCCTGAGATACGATCGGCGTCGCCGTCTGGTGCACCGCCCAGCGGAATACGCGCTCCGACAGGAGGGGACGCACCAACGCCAAGTCCACCCGCGTGGCCACCTTCACCCGTGGACCGTGGGGATCGATCCGCGTGTGACCCCGGTGCTCGCCCTCCTCCAGATCCACCACCAGCCGCTGCTCCTCGAAGCCGAGCGCCGCGGGCCTCACGAGCTGGCTCCTCGCCCAGACGTTCCGGGGCTGGTTCGGCTGATGTACGCCAGAATCCTCGTCCCCCTCGAGCACTCCCCCGCCGACGATACAATCGTCGCCCACGTCCGCGAGTTGGCCAAGCGCCTGGGCTCGGCCCTCGTCCTCATGCACGTGGCGGACGGGTGGGTGGCGCGGAACATCAAGGAGCTCGACCTGCGCGAGTCGGAGGAGATGCGGGAGGACCGCGCTTATCTGGAGGATCTGTGCGCCCGGCTCACGGCGGAGGGTCTGGACGTCGATGCCGTCCTCGCCGCTGGGGACCCCGCGAAGGAGATCGCCGCGGCGGCCGAGCGGGAGGGCTGCGACCTGATCGCCATGGCCACCCACGGCCACCGGTTGCTGGAGGATGTGGTCAAGGGCAGCACCGCGACAGCATTACGACACCAGACGAAGGTTCCGATATTGATGGTAAGAGCGGAAAAGAAATAACGACGTAGCACAGAGGCGTGTTACGCCTTATGCGTTCTTGCTTGTTCAAGCACCCTCAAGATGGCACCCAACCTGCGATCGCGGGCCTCTCTTAGTTGCTCGATGTTGCTTTTATATGCCCGCTCGATGCTCTGGATCAGCGCGCGCTGCTGCTCGGGCTCGAGGCGCTGCCACGTCGCGAGCTGTCCCCACCAGCTCTCGAAGGTCCCGAGCAGCTGCTGCAGGAAGAGGGTAACGCCCCCGTCGCCCGCGGCCAGGTGATACGTCAGATGCGGGCCCGCCGCCGCCCAACCGAGCGCGGGGCCGAGTGAGACGGCGCGGTCGAGCTGGTCGACGTCGATCACACCCTCCAGGACCAGATCGATACACTGCCGCCACACCGCGGCGGTGATCCGTCCCACCACATAGCCCGGGATCGGCTTCTTGAGGAGGATGGGCATCCGGCCGAGGGCACGGAGGTACTCCTGCGTGCGCACGACGGCGGCGGCGCTGGTGCGCGCGGCCGGTACCACCTCGACCAGGGGGATCAGCTCGGGTGGGTTCAACGGGTGTGCCACGAGGCAGCGGTCCTGGCGGCGGCAGCGCGCGAAGATCTCGGCGGGGGGAATGCCGCTCGAGGAGCTGGTGAGCAGCGTGTCGGGGCTTGCCACCTGCTCGATCGAGCCGAACAGCTTCTGCTTCGCGATCGCATCCTCGGAGATGGCCTCGATCACCCAGTCGCTGTCCTGGACCGCCTGGAGCAGACTCCGCGCCTGCGTGAACTCGAGCAAGCCGCGCTCCACGATGCCTTGGGTCGCGCGCTCCAGCGCCACCAGCGCGCGGGTGCGGCGCGGCACGTCGGTGGCGGCGCGCTCGAGCCCCTCGGCGCTCGCGTCGAACACCGTCACCGGCCAGCCGGCCGAAGCGCACAGCGCCGCCCAGCCGCAGCCGATGTCGCCCGCGCCGATCACCGTGACCTTGCGGGGCATCGTCGTCACACGCCCGCCTCCTGAGATACGATCGGCGTCGCCGTCTGGTGCACCGCCCAGCGGAATACGCGCTCCGACAGGAGGGGACGCACCAACGCCAAGTCCACCCGCGTGGCCACCTTCACCCGTGGACCGTGGGGATCGATCCGCGTGTGACCCCGGTGCTCGCCCTCCTCCAGATCCACCACCAGCCGCTGCTCCTCGAAGCCGAGCGCCGCGGGCCTCACGAGTGCCGCGATCGGCAGCACGTCGTTCACGATGCAGCCGTCCAGCCCCTCCTGCTGCTTGTGGAACTCGAAGTAGAAGCGGAGCGCATCATTGATCCAGCGCGCCTGCGGCGCCCCGGCGTGCTGCAGCCGCGTCGTCTCGTGCGGGGCGAGCACCATCTGGCGCGTGACGTCGAGGCCCACCATCTCGGTCGGCAGCTCGGCGCGGAGCACGATGTCCAGCGCCTCGGGGTCGCACCACGCGTTGAACTCGGCATAACGGGTCGTGTTCCCTTTGGCGCCGACGTTGCCGATCATCGCGATGTGCCGCGCGACTTTGGCCCGTACCAGCTCCGGATCGCTGCGCAGCGCCAGCGCGAGGCTCGTCACCGGGCCGAGCGTCACCAGCGTGACGGGATCCGGCTGCTCGGCGAGCAGGCGATCGAGTGACTTCACGAAGTCGAGGATCACGCCCGCCGGCGCGAGCTCCGCGTATCCCAGGCCCGACTCGCCGTGCGTCTCGCGGGCCACCGCGAGCGGCCGCTTGAGTGGGCGCCGGGCGCCCACGGCGAGCGTCGTGCGCCGGCCGGCGCGACGCAGGATCGCGACGGCGTTCCGAAACGCGTTCTCCACCACCGTATTGCCGTAGGAGACGGAGATGCCCCGGATGTCGAGCTCGGGCGACGCCAGCGCCAACAGCAGCGCCAGCATGTCGTCGATGCCGGGGTCGGTATCAATGATGACGGGGAGCGGGGAGCCGGGAGCAGTCTGGGTGCTCACGGCTAAACGCTAGGGAGCGCGCACCTCGTTTGCAATAGTCTGGCGCAACGTCCGGAACTCGTCCGCCCCGCCGAAGCCGAAGATCCGCTCGATCACTCGACCCTGCCGGTCGAGCAGCACGGAGTAGGGCAGGCCCCGATAGTGATAGACCTCCTTCATGCGCCCGCCCCCCACCAGGATCGGGAACGGCGGCCGGTACTTTAGCACGAACGCCAGCATCTTTCCCGCGTCCACGTCGTCGGACACGCCTGCGATCTCGAAGTCCTTGCGGTCGAACTCACGGTACAGCTCGGCCATATGCGGGAACTCCTCACGGCAGGGATCGCACCACGAGGCCCAGAAGTTGACGAGCGTCACTTTGCCTCGGAACCCGGCCAACGTGACCGTATTGCCCGCGAGGTCGGGCAGCGCGAACGCGGGGGTGAAAAGCTCCCGCGTAGCCGCCGCGGAGCCGACGGCGCTTGCGACCAGCGAATCGGCGTCGAACACGGCGAGCGCACCGCTCGCGTCCAGCGCCACCGCCGTCTCGCGGGGACCGAGGTGGCGGGTCGCGAGGATCGCGCCCGTCGTCGCGTCGAGCACGTCCACCCGAAGCCGCGTCGCGGCGGAATCATCGGAGCCGAGCGCGTACACCCGCCCGCCAGGGGGCGGGGGGGGGCCGAGCGCAAGCGCGACGTTCACGAGCGCTTTCTTGAGCCGCAGCTCGGCGCCCTTGCCGGGGAGAAACTCGGGATCGGGCTCGTTCCGGAACAGCCCGCGCTTCGTGGTCCAGGAGACCTGGCCCCCGGGCGCGTACTTCCGGATCTCGTCGCGCACCAGGGGCGCGTAGTACACCGCCCCATCCGGCCCCACCGCCACGGCGCCAGCGTTCACCACGTAGTCGAGCAACGGCGTCGCCGGCCGGCGGATCGTGCCGAGTCGGCCGGTGGGACGCCCCAGGGTATCGAGGATGCGAACCAGGGGCGCCGTGTCGGGCTCGGGCGCGCCGAGCTGGGGCACGTAATACGGCGAACGGGTCGCGACCACGCGGCCGCCGCCGGCGGCGTACAACGACGCGATGTCCGGGCTCTCCCACTCGCGCACCACGCGGCCCCCCCTCCCCCCCGCGGTGTCGACCACCACGCCCTCGCCGGTGCGCTCGGTGACGAGCAGCTCCGTCCGGCCGAGCGGCGTGACGGCCATCGGCGTGGCGAGACGGGGATTGCTGATCCGGCGGGTGACGCGCAGCTCGCGATCGAAGGCGAGGAGCCGGCCATGCTCGGGATCGGGCGCCCACGACAAGCCGCCCAGGGACGCGGCCGGCGAGCGGTCGAGGAACAGGAGGGTGAAGCCGCCAGGGGGTGGGGGGGGCGCCGTCGGGCGGCAGCCGAACAGCGCCGCCACCAGAACGGCGCTCCCCCCCAACACCCGCCGCATCAGGTCGCGGCCGAGACCGTCTTGATCTCGATGGTGTGCAGGCCGCTGACCAAGCGATGCGTGCCCGTCACCTTCACCTTGCTCTCCGCGAAGGGCAGCAGCTTCGAGTTCTGCGGATCGCCGGGCTTCGAGCTCACCGGCAAGTACATCGTGCCGTCGCTCGAGAGCAGCCCCAGTGGTACACCTGCCTGGCGCAGGCTTGGGCGCACGCCTTATGGCCCGGCCCGGACGCGCCGTTCGTCGTGTTGCAGTTCAAATCGACCACCTGAGCGGTGATCGTCATCTCGTCGCCCGCCGTCATCGCGTGGCCCTGCGCCGCGAGCGGCAGCGCGCAGAAGGCCAGGACGGCGGTGGTGGCGAGGATGCGCTTCATCATCGTTCATCCTCCTGTGTACGGTGCGAGAAAGCTGCGATAACCGAGGGAGCGACCCACGGCTGCTCCCGTCTACCATACGTCCCGACCGGCGGTTCCAGATTTCGCGTATATTGGGCGCCATGGCCGAGGCCTATCGCGAGCTGCTGAATACGTTTGGCCGCGGGTGGGAGCGCGGCGCCGTGGATGAGATCGCCTCCGTCTTCGCCCCCGATGCCGTGTTCCTCGAGACCCCGTTCAGCGCCAGGAGCGCCGGCCTCGACGCGATCCGCGCGTATTGGCGGGACGTCCCGCAGAACCAGGCCGACGTGACATTCAAGACGGGGGAGCTGTACGTCGCGGGCCCGTGGTTCGCGACCGAGTTCCGTTGCACCTACCGCCGGCGCCGCAGCGGCGAATGGGTGGACGCCCGCGGGGCGATCTTCTGCGAGACCAAGGACGGCAAGATCACCGAGATGCGGATGTATTGGCATAGACAGCCGTAAACCGGCCCGTCCTAGATCCCCTGTCGGCTTCTGACATACTCGAGCGCCTGCTCCATCAGCTCGGCGCTGCGCAGGCCCACGCGCATCGCCTGGGCGACGGCGTCCTCTTCCTCCAGCCCCTGCTCCAGCATGAAATAAGGAATAAGGGCGGCCCCGACACGGTTGCCGCTGTTGCAGTGCACGAAGGCCAGTCGCCGGCCGGCGAGCTCGCGCACGGCGTCCACCAGCCGGCCGAACGTGGCGTCGCTCACCGCGCCGTGCCCCACGGGAATGTTGCGGTACTCGAGCCCCGCCTGGACCACCGCGTCGGGCGTCTTGAACGGGCGCGGCTCCATCGCTTCGCGGAGGTCGATCATCACCGCGCATCCGGCGCGCTGCAGCGCCGCCAGATGCTCCGGCGCGGGCTGCCCCCCCGTCACGATCCCGGGGATCGGCTCGCAGGCGTTGGGGACGCCGGCGATGGCGTCGAGGAGTTGGCTCATCCGAATCGTCGGGGCTAGCTTTCGCCGGTCAATCTAGCTCATGCCGACCGGTATGGCCTCGTCCCGTCGCCCCTCGCTCCGCGCCCATTTGAAGCCGCACCACAAGCTGTGGCTCGACTGGGACGGGGCGTTCCTCATGGGGCCGCGCTATCTGCACTTCCTCGACGCCGTCGATCGCACCGGGACCATCCGGGCGGCGGGGCGCGAAGTCGGCTGGAGCTATCGCACCTGCCTGAATCGCATGCGCGAGATGGAGCGCGTGCTCGGCGCCAAGGTGCTGGCCACCACGCGCGGTGGCTCGAGCCGCGGCGGCGCCCGCCTCACTCCCCAGGCCCGGCGCCTCGCGAAGCTGTTCGCGCGGTGGCGGCGGGAAGCGCTGCGGCTGAGCGACGTTGCATTTCGGAAGGTCGTGGGCCGAT
>QHTS01000264.1 GCA_003220905.1 Gemmatimonadota bacterium
CTGCGGAAGGGCTTCGGGGTGGCCGACGAGCAGTACCAGAAGGTCATCCTGGGCCGGCTCCACGTGCCGCTCGAGCAGCGGGGATCGCTCCTGAACCGGTTCAGCCGGCACCGCGTCCAGAAGCTGGACTACGCGTTGACCGCGGACGACGCGCGCCTGT
Organism: Gemmatimonadota bacterium; assembly: GCA_003220905.1. Lineage (GTDB taxonomy): Bacteria > Gemmatimonadota > Gemmatimonadetes > Gemmatimonadales > GWC2-71-9 > AG41. The sequence goes on from QHTS01000264.1 coordinate 161, forward strand.
ATCGCGAGTACGCCGTCTGGCTGGCGCACCGCAACATGCTGGACTTCGACGACCTTGTCACCAAGGCCGAGGAGCTGTTGCGCACGCGGGGGGACATCGCCGATGCGATCGCCGCGCGCTGGGACTATCTCCTGGTGGACGAGTTCCAGGACGTGAACGCGGTCCAGTACGACCTCTTGAAACGCGTGGCGGTGCCACACGGCAACTTCTTCGCCGTCGGCGACGACGAGCAGTCGATCTTCACCTGGACGGGGGCGGACCCCTACGTCCTCGTGCGGTTCGGCCGCGATTACGAGATCGACCGGCCCATCGTGCTGGACAAGAACTGTCGCTGCTCGCGCCAGATCTTCGAGACCGCGCGGCGCGTGCTCGCGCAGAATCCCCAGCTGTTCGAGAAGCAGCTCAGCGCGGAGCAGGAGTCTCCGTACGAGGTGGGCGCGTTCGCCTTCCGCGACGAGGAAGAAGAAGCCTCCTGGCTGCTCGAGGACATCCTTGGTGACCACGCGGCGTCCGGCTTGGGATGGGGCGACTACGCGGTGCTCTACCGCAGGCACAAGGTCGGCGAGTACCTCGAGGGACGGCTCGTCCGGGCGGGGATTCCCTGCCGGCTGGCGCGCGGCCGCTCGCTGGTCGAGGACGACGTCATCAAGTACGTGATCGCCGCCCTGCGGATCGTGCGCGATCCCGGCGACCCCGTGGCGCTCGAGGCGTTCGCGCGGTGCGTGCTCTCGGCGCACTTCCTCCAGGAAGTGCTGGCCTCACCCCCTTTCCCCCTCTCCGCAAATGCGGAAAGGGGGGACGCCGGCGATTTTCTTGCGGCCGTCCGCACGCTCGCCCGGCGCCGGCCGGCGCAGGACCCCGACACGAAGAAGCTGTGGCGGCTCGTATTTCAGGTGGAGAACCTCCGCGCCCTGCCCCGCGCCCACCAGGCGTTGGCGCCGCTCGTCGATGAGATCCTGTCACAGAGCGTCGGGCCATACCGGAACGCGTTGGAGGAGCGGCACGACGAGCTCAGCGATCCCGCCGATAACCCCGAGGCCGTGCGGCTCGCCGAGCGGCTGTCACGCGCGATCGCGGGCGAGCAGGGCATCGTGATCGAGCCGCAAGGCGGGCTCGAGATCGCGTTGCGGGGAATGTTGGCGGCCGCAGGGGTGCGCCACGTTCCCTCACAGGCTACCGGGCCGTTACAACCCCGGGGCACCGCCCCGGGGTTCACCCACCCTGGCGAGGTTCTGAGACGAGAAGATGGCGGCGAGCACGGGCTCGCCCTTACGCTGTTCAAGGCCCTCCAGCTCGTGCACGCACAGGAGCTCGATACCGCGCTCGAGCGCTACGTCACGTTCGACTTGGAAACAACAGACAAGGACGCGGAGGTTTGCGAGGTCGTCGAAGTTGGGGCGGTGCGCGTGGTGGACGGCGAGATCGTGGACCGGTTTCACACGCTGGTCCGGCCGTACCGCCCGATCACGCCGGGTGCAACCAAGGTGCACGGGTACACCGATGCCGAGGTGCGGGGAGCGCCCTCCTTTGGCGAAGTCTGGCCCGAGTTTCGGGCGTTCATCGGTGATGACGTCCTGATCGCGCACAACGGCCAGCATTTCGACATTCCCGTGCTGCGCCGCCTCGCCGCCGGACGGGACGGCGTGGACAGCCTTGTGTTCTACGACACGCTCCCGCTCGTACGCTCGCTCTCGCGCGACAGTGCCAAGCTCGAGGACCTCGCCCTGCGATTCGGGATCGACGCCGGCCGGGCGCATCACGCGCTGGACGACGCGGTCACGCTGGCCCGGGTGTATCGCGAGCTCGAGCGCCAGCGGGGCATTCGGGCGCGCAAGGCGGTTTTAGTCAACCTCCTCGATTACCTGGGACTTGCGTTGGCCTTGGAGCAGGGAGCAGGGAGCAGGGAGCAGGCACTGCTCTTCAACATCGCGAAGTTTTACACGTTGGGCCGATACAGCGATGCGCTGGCGTTCTACGAGATGGAGCGCGAGCGCACCGGTGGATCGGCACCTCCCGTCGACGAAGTCATCAAGCGGCTCGGCGGGCCTGCGCTCATGACGCGTCTCCGGGCCGAGCCCGATCCTGCGCAGCGCTATCCCGCGGCGGTGGCCCGACTGCGGGCGCTGATGGACGAGCCCTCGTCCTCACCCCCTGACCCCCTCTCCCCGATGGTGTCCTCTCCCCCTGACCCCCTCTCCACTACGTGGAGAGGGGGAACGCTCGAGGAGAATATCGATCGGCTGCTCGAGCGTGTGGCGCTCTCCACGTCGGACGGCATCGAGGTCGCCCCCGATCGCGTCAACCTGCTCACGCTGCACTCGACCAAGGGCCTGGAGTTCTCGCGCGTGTACATCGTCGGAGTGGAGGATTACCAGATTCCCGGGCTGCGCGAGACCAAGGAGAATCGCCAGGCGGAGGTCCAGGAGGCTCGGCGCCTCGTGTATGTGGGGATGACGCGGGCGCGGGAGCGGCTCGTGTTGACCCGGGTCGAGCGGCGGTTCGGGATGGATGCGGGAGGGAGCGGGTTCCTCGAGGAAATGGGGTTGGAGGCGCAGGGGGTGGGGGAGCGGGAACTTCCCACCGATATGGTTCATTGATGATGTATGACTTCGTACGGTACCCAATTCCGGCTGGTAGCCCGGGGGCTGGTCGACTACCTCGCCGGTATTGATCCCAGCGCCGTAGGACTGGCTGGAGCACTCCTCCTGCTGATCCGGAGCCGAGGCATCCGCGGCCGCTGATCCCGAGATGGGCCATCGCCAAGAATCACCTTGCAGATGGGCTACGATCAGACCCGAGGTGCCCAGCGGCCATGCTCTTTTCGACGGCGACCCTGACGTTCCTGCGCGGTCTCAAGCGCCATAACGATCGGGTGTGGTTCGAGGCTCACCGCGCCGAGTATGAAGCGGTCGTGAAACGGCCGATGCGTGAGCTGATCGAGGAGATGGACGTCAGGATGGCGCGGTTCGCGCCCGAGGTCGTGGGCGACGCCAAGCGCTCGATGTTCCGAATCTACCGGGACATCCGCTTTTCACCCGACAAGTCCCCGTACAAGACCCACGCGTCGTGCTGGTTTTTTCACCGGGACGGCTCGCGCGCCGTGGGACGCGAAGCCGGGGGCGAAGGGGCGGGCGCCGGGTTCTACGTCCAAATCGCGCCGGGCGACTCGTTCGTGGGCGGCGGAATGTGGATGCCGCCGCGGGACGCCCTCCTCAAGTTACGCGAGGCCATCGCCGACGACCCGAAACGATTCACCAAGATCGTGACCGACCGGCGGCTGGTGCGCCGGTTCGGCGGCTTATCCGAGGAAGCGGTGCTGCGCCGGGTACCGCGCGGCTTCGCGCCGGACCACGCGGCGGCCCGGTGGCTCAAGTTCCAGTCGTTCGTGATGGGGCGGGCCCTGACCGACGCCCAGGCGGTGAGCGCGCGGCTGCCGGTGGTGCTGGAGGCCGATTTCCGCCTGATGCTGCCGCTGGTGCGATGGATCAACGGCGTGTTGGGGTTACGGG
>QHTS01000265.1 GCA_003220905.1 Gemmatimonadota bacterium
CACGCCGTAGTCGAAATACGCCTCCCAGTCATTGGTATCGGCGGCGCTGGAGAGACGTGGCCGCTTGGACTCCGCCGCATTCTGCAAGGGCGGCGGCTTCTGGCCCACGATCCCGGCGGGCAGGAGCGCGCACGCGACACCCATCAGAACGACCTTCCACGGGCCGATCAAGTGTCCTCCTTACGTCGGGTGCGCGAGCGCTCGCAGCGCGGTTTCATGCAGCGGACCGTTGGACGTCACCAGGCTCCCCGCGTAGATCGAGCGCTCGCCGCCGAGTCCCGTTGCCCGGCCCCCGGCCTCTTCCACGATCACCTGCGGCGCCGCGATGTCCCACGGCTGCATCACGGGGTCGATCGCGATTTCGCCCGCTCCCTCCGCCACGAGCATGTGTTGCAGGAAGTCCCCAAACCCGCGGGTGCGCTCGACCCGGGCGATGAGTCCGGCGATCCCGGGCGGCGGTCCCGCTTCGCCGGGCCCCAAGTTGCCGTGGAACAACATCGCGTGCTCGAGCGCCTCGATCCGCGAGACCAGGATGCGCCGCCCGTCGCGGAACGCGCCGCCGCCTCGCGCAGCGTGCCAGCGGGCCCCCAACGCGGGCGCGCTCGCGACGCCCGCCACCACCTCGCCACCGGTCTCGATCGCCAGCAGGGTCGCAAACACCGGAATGCCCCGCACGAAGTTCCGTGTGCCGTCGATCGGATCGATGATGAGCCGCGCCTCGGCGGTTCCGGCCGCTTCCCCTTCCTCTTCGCCCAACACGCCAAGCGCCGGATGGGTATCGCGCACCAGCCTCCGGGCCATTGCTTCGATCACCCGGTCCGCTTCGGTGACGGGGCTCAGATCAGGCTTGGTGTCGACCCGGAGCCCCGGGTTCCGGAAGAAGTGCAGGGCAATCTCGTCAGCGCGGTCGGCGGCCGCCATGAGAAACGGCAACCAGTCCTCGGCGCTACTGGGCACCGATGCTCCCGCTGGTGGTTGGGACGGGGCGGAAGATGGCGGCCCCGTGGCCAGGTCGCAATCGGGGCACCCCGCGGGAACCCGGCGTTACGCTGGCGCCTTCAGCGTCTACTGAGCAACGGCCGGCACGTCCACAAACGATCGATCCAGCCTGGTGATCGATGCGCACCCGAGCAGCTTGAGCGTGCGTTCCATGTCGGCCCGCAAGATCTCAAGCGCGCGTGCGACACCCGCCTCGCCGGCGGCAGCCAGGCCGTAAGCATACGCGCGCCCCACGAGAACCGCGCGGGCTCCCAAGCAGATCGCCTTGATGACGTCGCTGCCGCGACGGATCCCCCCGTCCATCAGTACCTCGGCCTGGCCGTTCACGGCGGTCGCGACCTCCGGGAGCACTCTCAGGGAGGCAGGAACGCCGTCGAGCTGGCGTCCGCCGTGATTGGATACGACGACACCGGCTGCGCCTTCGTCGACCGCGCGCCGAGCGTCATCACCCGTAAGCACGCCCTTGACGACAACCGGGCCGCGCCACGTATCGCGCAGCCATCGCAGGTCCTCCCACGCGAGCGCCGCGCCGGCCAGCGCAGTGGTGACGTCGATCAGCGGCATCGGTCCGTGGCCGGGGATGACGATGTTCGGAAGCGTGGAGATGCCCCCGTCGAGCAAGAACGCTGTGAGCCATCCCGGGCGGGACAACAACTGCGGCAGAAACGGGATCTTGGCCAACAGGTTGTCACGCAGGAGCTCGGTCATGCCGTTTCGGAGATCACGCTCGCGCATTCCCGCCACAGCCGTGTCGACCGTCACGACGAGGGCCGAGAAGCCCGCAACGCGAGCTCGTTCGATCGCCGCCTCGGCGACGCCACGGCCACCGACCAGATAGAGCTGGTACCACATCGGTCCGCCCGAGGAGGTCTTGACGTCCTCGAGCTTGTACCCCGACATCGTGGAGAGTATGTAGACGCTGCCGGCCGCGCCGGCAGCCCGAGCGGCACCCGGTTCGCCGACGGGGTGCATGAGGCGGCTGTATCCGACGGGGGCGAGCAGGACGGGAAGGGCCAGCTCCGTGTCCAATACCGTCGTCCGCAGATCGCCCTCAGGCGACCCCACTGCATGACGCGGCCGGAAGCTCACGGCGTCAAAGGCACGGCGATTTTCTCGCAACGTGATCTCGCCTTCGGCCCCTCCATCGACGTAGTCGAAGACCACCTTGGGGAGACGACGCCGGGCCAAGCGCCGCAGGTCCTCGATATTGACGACACGGGGCGACGCGACTGCATGCGCGGGTCTGATCATTCGTGCCAAAGCTGGACGCGGGGCCGCGCCTCGGCAACGGGCCGGCCTCGCAGCGGGTGATTGCGCTCGTGGCGGATCGGAAGCAGGTTCTCCGTCACGCCGCTCGGCGTCGACACCATGCAGTTCACCGGGGAACGAGGAGGGAGCCATGGCGTGGACCCAAACCTACGACCCGTTGCACAATTGGGTCCTTTCTACGCTCGTCGCCGCATTGCCGATCCTGGTCCTCTTCGGCTTGCTGGCCGGGCTCAGAGTGAAGCCGCACTGGTGTGCGATCGCCGGTGCCGCGACCGCAGTCGCCGTCGCCGTCACGGTTTTCGGGATGCCGTTTCGGCTGGCCGGGATGAGCTTCCTGTACGGCGTGGGGTTCGGCGTGCTGAAGATCGCCTGGATCGTTCTGGCGGCGGTCTATCTCTACGACATCTCCGTGTACACGGGCAAATTTGAGATCATGAAGGACTCGGTGGCGAGAATCACCCCTGACCGCCGTCTGCAGCTGCTGCTGGTGGCGTTCTGCTTCGGCGCGTTCATCGAGGGGGCGGCGGGATTCGGCGCGCCCGTGGCGATCGCGGGGGCGTTCATGATCGGGCTCGGATTCCAGCCCTTCCATGCCGCTGCGCTGAATCTGATCGCCAACACGTCGCCGGTGGCATGGGGGGCGATCGGCACGCCGGTTCACACGCTGGCGGCCGTCTCGGGACTCCCTGAATCCGACCTGAGCGCGATGATCGGTCGCATCCTGCCCATCACCGGCATCATCGTGCCCTTCTGGCTGGTGCGCGCGATGGTGGGGTGGAGCGAAACCCTCGAAGTGCTCCCCGCCATTCTGGTGGTGGGCGGCTCCTTCAGCCTGACGCAGTACTTCTGGTCCAACCATGTAGACTCGAACCTCGTCGACATCGCTGGCGGCGTCGTGTCGCTCTTCGCGACCGTGGTCTTCCTCCGGTTCTGGCAACCGAAACGCGCCTGGCGGTTCGCAGGCGAGCGCCCCGCGACGGCGGGAGCGCACGCCGATCCGACCCCGCGCCGGCACACGACGCCCGAGATCATCCGGGCCTGGATGCCGTTCGCGATCCTCTCGATCGTCGTGCTCCTCTGGGGACTGCCGTCGATAAAGGGCGTCATGAACCGGGCCACGACGCCGATCTGGAACGTGCCCTTCCTGCACAACGCCGTCACGCGCGCCGCCCCCGTGGTGACCAAGCTGACCCCGGAGGCCGCGCGCTACGACTTCAACTGGTTATCGGCTACGGGGACAGGGTGCTTCGTCGCCGCCCTCCTCGCTGGATTGCTGCTGGGCCTCGGGCCGGGCCAGCTCGCGAAGATCTTTTGGCACACCCTGAAACGCATGAAGCTGGCGATCATCGCCATTTCATTCATGCTGGGACTGGGATTCACCACTCGCTATTCGGGACTGGATGCCGTGTTGGGCTTGGCGTTTACGCGGACCGGTTGGCTGTTCCCCTTCTTCGGCACCTACCTGGGCTGGCTCGGGGTCGCGCTGACGGGCAGCGACACATCCTCGAACGCGTTGTTCGGGAGCCTCCAGCGGATCACCGCGGACCAGCTCAAGCTCGACTCGGTCCTGATGTGCGCGGCCAACAGCGCGGGCGGCGTGATGGGCAAGATGGTGGACGCGCAGTCCATCTGCGTGGCGACCTCGGCCACGGACCAGGTGGGCAACGAGGGAATCATTTTCCGCTACGTGTTCTGGCATTCGATTGCGCTGGGCGCCGTCGTCGGCGTGATCGTATTGCTGTACGCGTACGTGTTCCCGGGGGCGGTGCCGCACGGATTGACGATCGTGAAATGAGGACGATTAGCGCGCGCCGACAGCAGGATGCCTGCTCGAGCACCTACCGACGCGCGTCGTGAGCGTTGGTCATGCGATCAGTGGAGCGGATGGGATTCGAACCCACGACCCCCTGGTTGCAAACCAGGTGCTCTCCCAGCTGAGCTACCGCCCCTTGTACGGCTAGTAAGATAGCGAGCAGAAAACAGACGCACAGACGCACAGCGGTCAACAGCGACGAGGAGGCAGGCCTACCCGTTTTCCTCCCACCTGTTCTCCCCTGTGCGTCTGCGCGTCTAGCTTTTGCATTTCCCGCCTGTCGGCCGGCATTATTCCCAGCATGAGATGCCTCGGCGTGGTTCTCCTCATGGCAACCGCGTGCCGCTCCGGCCCCGCACCGCTCCGCCTCGGCACCACGTACACGGTGCAGCAGTCGGGCGCGCTCGCCGTGCTCGAGTCGCTCTGGACCAGCCCCGCTCCACTCACGACCGTGGTCGCCCCCTCGGGGCAGATCCTACGCTCCGCCGCCAACGGCGACTTGGACGTCGTGATCACGCACGCGCCGGCGCTCGAGCAGCGGCTGCTCGTGGGGCCCGGGCACACCCTGCTCCGCTGTCCGCTCGCCGCCAGCCGGTTCGCCGTCGTGGGGCCGGCGGCCGACCCCGCACGCGTCGCGACCGCCGTCACCGCGGTGGAGGCGTTCCGCCGCATCGCGGGTGCGGGCGGGCCGTTTGTCTCGCGCGGTGATTCGTCCGGCACGCACGTGAAGGAACTGGCCCTGTGGCACGCGGCGGGCGTGACGCCCGCGCCGCGCTGGTACCTCGAGTCGGGTGCCGACCAGGCGGCGACGCTCCACCTCGCCGAGGAACGCCAGGCCTACGCCCTTGCCGACCTCCCCACGTACGCGAAGCTCGGCAGGCTGGCGTCTCGCATCCTGTTCACCGCCGACACCGCCCTTACCAACCCCTATACGCTGTACCTCGTGCGCCGTCCGGAGCCCCATCCCGCCGCCCGCGACTTCGCGACGTGGGCGACGCACGCCGGGCGCGCAGGGATGCTCGCGCTCCGGCTTCCCGACGGGATGCCGGCCTTCGTCGTGCAGCCAGGTGACTGCGAAGCTACTGCGACACCGTGAGGGAGTACCCGGCGAGCGAGCGCAGCTGAAAGTCCGGCGCCGCCACGGCCTGAACGGTTGCGCGGTACTGCGCCACGTTCCGCGTGTCCGCGACGCCGATCGTGACGACCGCACCGTTCGTCAGCGTCCCCGTGACGGCAAAGCGGGTCAGTGTGGAGAGGGGCTGGGCGAAGACCCGGAGCCCCGGCCCGGCCGTGACGCTGCTGAGCGCCTGCGGCCCTGACACGCTGAACAGAATCGCGCCGTCTGCGCCGGCGTTGGGAGTCGCAAGCGAAACGGTGAGCACTCCCGCCACCGGACCGGAGCCGCCGTCGCCGCAGCTCCCTGCACCGCCGAGTGCCAGCGCGATCAGCAGCCATCCCCCGAGCCGCTTCATCGAGACGCTCCTTTCCGCCTGAGCGCGCTCACGAGCGCCCGTTGTTCGGCGGTGAGCGGCGCCCCCGTCGCCTGCACCCAGGCGAGAAAATCCCCCAGATCGAAGCCGCCGCTGTTATTTCCCAATTGGTCGAGATCTCCGAGTTGCGCGGCGGTGAGTGTGCTCGATCCATTGAGCAATTGGGCCACGACCTGGGCGGTGCTGAAGGTCTCGAGGAACACCGCGCGGACGGAGTACGGCCGACCCATCGGCAGCGTGATGCTCAGGTTCTTCGTGACGGTATCGCCCGCCCAGCCCTGGAACGCGCGCACCACGCTGGTGTCGGTGGCCGTGAGGGTGACCGGCGTGCCCTCGGCCACGAACGTGTCGCTCGGCACCGACCCGTTGATCGTGCCGCCGCTGGTGGTCGTGTAATGCACCTGATGCGAGCGCGCCAGTGTCACGGTGAGCGTTTCCGGCGTGGCGCCCGCCAGGTAGC
>QHTS01000266.1 GCA_003220905.1 Gemmatimonadota bacterium
AGAGGCTGCGGGCCCCCTAGGGTCGCGCCGTTGCGGCTAAGGGGCGGGGTGCGAGCCGGTCGTGCTCACGCGCCGCGCCTTGGCGGGTGCGGTCTGCTTCGCGGCGACGAAGGTCGCGATCTGTCGCAACGTCCGGAAGTCGTCTATCTCGAGCTCCTCGAACGACACGCGGATGGAGAAGTGCTCCTCGAGCGAGGCGAGCAGCTGGACGAACATGAGGGAGTCCACGATGCCGGCGGTGAACAAATCGACGTCCGCCGCTGGCACGTCGATCTGCAGGCGGTCCGCGAACAGCTGGGCGATCCGCGCCTCGAGATCGCGGGGGTCACGCATCCGGCAGCTCCCGGTGCTCGGTGGCGAGGAGGTCGTACAGGAGACGGTCGTAGGGCCGGCCGTCGATCCAATGGCAGCGCCGCTGGCGCCCGATGTACTGGAAGCCGAGCTGCTCCAACCCGCGACGAGCGGGAACGTTGATCTCGACAGTCCAGGCACCGACCGATTCGAGCCCCAGCTCCGTGAACGCGAAAGTCAGCAGCTTCGACGCCGCGCGGGGAGCGAAGCCGCCGTATCGCTTGCGCCCGAGCACGGCCCACATCGACGCCGCCGTCTTGAAGCGCCGATCCACGTTCGACAGGCCCACCACCCCGATCGGCAAGTCGCTGCCATCGGGCGTGAACGCACGGAGCACGTGCAGGTCGCGCTGGGTCATCACCTTGAGCGAAATCGGCGTCGGGCTGTGCACTCCGTTGCCGAAGTCCAGCCACTTGTAGTTGTCCTGCTGGCTCAGCCAGTTGGCCACGAGCTCGATCAGCTCGGGGCAGTCCAACGGCAAGAGCTTCATAGCTGTATCAATTCCTTCCCCTCGCGGGGCGCACCAGTGCGCTTCCTTTCCTACGCAGAGTTCGGGCCACGCAGCCGCCCGGCGTCAGGGCGGTCCCGCGCGGCGGAAGCCCCTCGAATGTTGCCCGCGTGCAACAACACCTGTGAACAGGGGGGCACTAACCTGCATCAGTCCGCCGGCCCGCGCGCACTGTCTTGGAGCACGGCGCTAGAAGGACATCCACCACTCGCCGTCGAGCCGTGAGAGGAAGCCGTCGCCAGAGTGGATCGCGGCCAAGAGCTCGGGGTGTTCCGACTGGAGGAGCACCCAAGGGCCGTCGCGGGAGAGGAGGGCTCCCTGGGCCCCCAAGGCCGCCAACAATCCCGGCTCGACCCGGCCTGCCAGGGCGACCACCCCCTGCTCCCACGCGTGGTGGAACAGGCATTGGAGCACGTCGCCCGCCCGCTCCCGCCGTGCGGCTACCTGCACGACTTGACCAACGCCGCCGGCATTGGCGTAGTACAGATACCACCCGACCAGTGCGCCGTCGACGCCCCGGGCCGCGACGCCGTGCAACTCACCCCGCTTCCCGGTGGCCGCCAACTGATCGAGCAACCAGCGCAGGGATCCCTTGTCGTAGCGGGGCCGCAACGTCGCATGGGCTAGCAGCTCGGGGAGGTGGGCGGCCATGAGCGTGGGAGTGAGCGGCGCTTCCAGTAGCCCCTGCGCGAGGGGCCACCGGGCTTTTAGGCGGTCGACGGCCCAGGACACCGGTCGCAGTGCCCAAGCCAGTGCCCGCGCGTGCAGGCGTTGCGCCAACCGTCCGGCGTGGAATCTTCCCGGCCGCAAGGGCTGGGTCCAATGGAGGCTCTGCACGAGGGAGACCGCGCCACCCAGGGCCTCCCACAGCCTGCGACTGACGTCACTGGCGAGGTCGGCGAACGACAGGTCCTGGGGACCCGAGAGGAAGGCCTTCACGAGCGCGACGCCGACCAGGCCACGAGAGTCCGGGTCCACCATCAGCTGCGTGCCCACGGCGACGCGGATCGGCTGGTCTTGAAACATGGCCGGACGCGGCACGACGCCGATGAACCCCACGATCGCCCCAGTGGCGTTCGCGTAGATCAGCGACGGAATCGCCTCGTCGCGCCACGGGTTACGAAAGAAGATCTCCTCGAGATAGGCGCCCAGATCATCGGCGCTCGGACGCTCGCTGTGTCGAAACGCCTTGCGCCGCAGGGCTACGACGGCAGGGATGTCGTCGGGCGCGAATTGTCGAATCCGCCCCATCGCACGGACTAACCCCCCGGCGTGCTCACGGGCCGCCGTTGCGGCGCGCGGCGACCAACGCGGCAATGGCGGCGAGGGAGCGGAGGTGATCGAAGTCGAGATCTTCCATGTCGACGCGAAGCCCGAAGCGCTTCTCCAACTGCAACAACAGCTCTACCACCGCTACGGAATCGAGCCGTCCCGTGGCCCACAAATCGGTCTCGGGCGTCGGGACGTCAATGTGCAGGTCCTTGGCGAACAAGACCGCCAGCTCGGCCTGCACGGATGGCGTGGGGGGCGCGGTCGTCACTGGGCCCCGACCGTCTCGGGTGCGAACAGCTCCTTCAGTCTCCGCCGATCGATCTTCCCGTTCGTGGTCTTGGGGAGCTCGGCGAACTCGAGCCAGCGCGACGGGACCATGTACGACGGCAACGCGCGCGTCAGGGCCTCGCGCAGGGCCACCGGTGTCACGTCGGTTCCCGCGAGCGGCGCGAACGCGCAGCAGATGGCCACCCCGTCGAAGTCCTGGCTCGGCACGCCGACCACGGCGCACTCCCGCAGCGTGCCCAGCGTGTGGAGGGCCGCCTCGATCTCTCCCAGCTCGACTCGATACCCGCGCGTCTTGATCTGGGAGTCTGCCCGACCCAAGAACCGGACCAGGCCGTCCGGGCCGAGAGTTGCGAGGTCGCCGGTGCGGTAGATCCGGTCGCCCGGGTCGGTGCCGCCGGGATACGGGAGAAAAGCGCCCCGCGTCTTCGCCGGGTCGCGCCAGTACCCCGGGGAGAGGCCCGCGCCGCGGATGTAGAGCTCTCCCATCTCCCCGGGTGGCACGGGCCCGAGCGCCTCGTCGAGGACGAGCAGCTCCTCGCCGCCGCAGGCTTGCCCGATTGGAATCACCTCGTCCTCGCTCACGGGACACGACGGGACGGTGTAGTAGCTGCTCGCGATCGTCGCCTCCGTAGGGCCGTAGAGATTGGTGAAGGAGGCGTGCGGCAGCCGCTGCATCCAGTAGATGAGGGCGGGCGTGGGGAAGACTTCACCGCACCACAGCACGCGCCGGAGGCTCGGGAAGTCGCCGTCTTCGACCACGTCGAACTTGGCCATGTAGTTGAGCACCGAGGGCACCGAGAACCACTGCGTCAGCTCGGCGCTGCGGATCAGCTCGGCGAGCTTGTGTGGCAGCAGGTTCAGCTCCGGCGGCACGAGGTGGAGCTCCGCACCCACCGCGAACGTCCCAAACATGTCGAACGTGGAGAGGTCGAAGTGCAGCGGCGGATGCCCGGAGATCCGGTCGGTCGGCGCCGTGCCGAAGTAGGACACCGCCCACTCGATGAAGCGGCGCACGCTCGCGTGCGTGATCACCACGCCTTTGGGCGTTCCCGTCGAGCCCGATGTGAACAGGATGTGGGCGGGGTCCTGCAGCCCGTTGGTGCTGGGGGGGGGCGTCGTGGGATACGCGGGCAGATCCGCCAGACAAAATTGCGCGGTGATGCCGCCCGGGGGCCCGTCGGACCCGAGCCAGCCGATCGAGTGGGTGTCGGCGAAGCCGGGCGACGCGAACAGAGCCTCCAGCGTCGGGCCCACGGCTCCGCTCGTCAGGATCCAGCGGTTGTCGCACGAGGCGATCATCTTCTCGAGCCGGGGGACGGGGCTCCCCGGATCGAGCGGCACGTACACGGCGTCCGCTTTGAGCACGCCGAGGATGCCAACGATCGCCGCCGGCGACTTGGGGGTCAGCAGGCAGACTCGGTCGCCCCGCGCGCAACCCGCGTCCTTGAGGAGGTGCGCCAGCCGATTGCTCGACACCTCGAGCGCCTCATACGTGAGGCGCTCCCCCTTGAACACCAGGGCTCCGGCCTCCGGACGCCGACCCGCCTGCTCGGTGACCCAGTGCTGCAGCAGGGACGTCACGGCATTACGCGCTCGGCGGCGCGCTCACACACGACGCCGATGTGCTCGAGCTCCTCCGGGCTCGCGGGCACGTCCAGGATGATCGTCCGGTAGCCGACCCCCACGTAGCGGGCGACCTCGTCGGCCACGCGGTCGTAGCTCCCCACCAGATAGGGGCAGAAGGTCTTGTAGTTCTCGAACGGGACCATCCAGTACGGCTGATCCTCGCCCGCGGCGGTCTCGCCGAGCTTCGACAGCTGCTTGTGCCACGCGGAATCGGACACCTTCATGGCCAGCTGATGGGTGAGCTGCCCTCTTCGATCCTCCGGGAACCGCGCACGCGCGACGGTCCACGCGTCACCCGCTTCCTCGCGCGCGATGATCCCAATCCGGATCCCAAGCGCCGCCGCGTCCGGCGGGGGCGCCGCCTCGTACTCGGCGACGGGTTTGGGGTAGCGCACCGCCAGCGCACCCAGCTCCCGAGCCGCGGCGAGCCCCGCCTCCGACGACCCCGACACGAACACGCCGGGAAGGAGCTCCGACTTGAGCGCGGGCGTCATCTTGACGTTCGCGACTCGGTAGTACCGCCCGTTGAGCGTCACCGGCCCCGGCCCCCTCAGCAGGTCCATAATGAGCTTCGTGTATTCGATCAGGCGCGTATACCGCTCGTCATGCGGCGTCGGGTCGTACAGCGACTCGAGGTCGTTCTTGAAGCCTCCCGCTACCATGTTGAGGTAAATGCGTCGCCCGTGCAGAAAGCCCAGCGAGGCGACGGTCTTCGCCACCGCGTAGGGATGCATGTAGACGGGCTGCACGGCGACGAGGGGACAGAGCCGTTCCGTGTGCGTGATCATCGCTTGCGCGATCAGCCACGGGTCTACGAGCCCGTTGTCGGTATAGATCAAGATGCCTTCGCACCCGGCCGCCTCGCTCCAGCGAGCCACCTCCAGTACCTCCCGAAGGTAGATCTGGGGTGAGGCGGTATACGACGGCGGGCAGGTCGCGAACACTCTTAATCCGGTATCGAGCAGTCGACCGGTCATGCGGCCTCGCAAAACGCGTGTGGGGACCCTGCAACGGATACCGCCTGCTCCGCAAAAAGCGGGCTGCCTTCGAACCGGCGCCCCAAGGCCAATCTACGGAGCCGGGGCGGTCGCCGACCGGGC
>QHTS01000038.1 GCA_003220905.1 Gemmatimonadota bacterium
CAGCTTGGAAGGCTGATGCTCTACCAACTGAGCTACGCCCGCGCGCCGAGTGGTGGGGGAAGGATTCGAACCTTCGTAGGCTGACGCCGGCAGATTTACAGTCTGCTCCCTTTGGCCACTCGGGCACCCCACCTCGCCGGCAGCGCTCGCGCTCCCCCACGTCGTTTTTTTCGCCCCAGTGACAACGCACCCCGCGTTCCCAAGGCGCGGGGTGTGTGTGTCCCTCTGAACTCGAAAAGGGTCGGGGCAATGTTGTTCCTCTTCGGCAACGTGAGCTGACGAAGGGACTCGAACCCTTAACCTGCTGATTACAAATCAGCTGCTCTACCAGTTGAGCTACGTCAGCTGGCCGCTGCTGAAACTTTCCAGACTTGAAGAGTAAGGGGGGATGACCGCTATCGCAAGGGACGTGCCGTTAACAACTTAGACCAGTCGCCACTTGGTTCCGGCGGGGGAGTCCTCGATCTCCACGCCCCTGGCCGTGAGCTCGGCGCGGATCCGGTCGGCCTCCGTGAAGTCCTTGGATTTCCGGGCTTTGTCGCGCGCCGCGATACGGCCGGCGATCCAGTGCTCGAGCTCCGTGTCGACGGTCTTGGCGGTGGGCAACACGTCGAGCACCGCCATCGCCCGGCCGAGCACGCCGAGGGCGGGCGCGGCGCCCGGCGCTGCGGCATCCAGCGCCGCGTTCCCCTCGTGCACGAACTCGAACAGCGCGGCACAGGCCCGCGGCGCGTTCAAGTCGTCGTCGAGCGCCGCGCGGAAGTCGACTTCGAATTTGGCAGCCAGCGTCGAGAGCGCCCCTTCGCCTTTCCCCCTTTCCCCGGCCCCGAGTCGTGCATAGAACTCTCCCAGCCGTTTGACGCCCGTCCCCGCCGCCGCGAGTGCTTCGTCGCTGAAGTCGAGCGCCTTGCGATAGTGCGTCTGCCAGAAGAGGAGCCGGACCGCGGCGGCGTCCACGCCCTGATCGCGCAGATCGCGCGCCGTGAGAAAATTCCCGAACCGCTTCGACATCTTCGTGCCGCGCACGTTCAGGAACTCGCCGTGCAGCCAGAAGCGCGCGAACGGCTTCCCGGTCGCCGCTTCGGACTGCGCGATCTCGTCTTCGTGATGCGGGAAGATCAAGTCGACGCCGCCGGCGTGCAGGTCGAGCGTCTCGCTGCGGCAACACGTCCCGATCTGCTCCAGCGACATCGCGGAGCACTCGAGGTGCCATCCCGGCCGGCCCCGCCCGAACGGCGCGTCCCACGCGGCGCCGACCTGCTCGTCCACCGGCTCGGCCTTCTTCCACAGCGCAAAATCGCGCGGGTCGTCCTTCGCGTACTCGTCGCTGGCGACCCGCGCGCCCACTTTCAGCTCGCGCGCGTCGAGCCGCGACAGCCGCCCGTACGTCGGGAACTTGGCGATCGCGAAGTAGATCGAGCCGTCCTCGCCCTTGTAGGCCACGCCGCGCTCGAGCAGTCGCTCGACCAGGCGCACCATCCCGGGCACCGACTGGGTGGCGCGCGGGTAGGCGTGCGCAGGCGTGATCCGCAGGTAGTCACGATCCTCGAAGAACGCCTGCACGAATGGCGCCGTATGCTCGTCGAGCCGCTTGCCCGCGGCGGCGGCGGCCTTAATGGTGCGGTCGTCGACGTCGGTGAGGTTCATGATGTGGAAGACGTCGTATCCCGCGTACGCGAGGTAGCGGCGCAGCAGATCCTCGAACAGGAATGTCCGGAAGTTGCCGATGTGCGCGTAGTTCCAGACCGTCGGGCCGCAGGTGTAGAGCGTGACGCGCGGGGGCGCGAGCGGTGCGAACGGCTCGACGCGACGGGTGAGGGTGTTGTAGAGCGCGAGGGTCATCGGTGCGGCTGAAACGTAGGAGCGGCCCCGAGGAGCGTCAACGCGCGCGCGGCGCGCGCGGGTGCAGCGCCACGTCGAGCGTCCACGCGCCGGGCGGCCGCTCGCATACGACCGGGCCGCGGCGGAACACGAGTACCCGCGTCCCACGCCAGCCGCCGCGCGCCACATCACCCGGCGCGAGCAGCCCGCGGCGGACCAGGCGCGCCGCCACGTCCGTCACGACCAGCACCGGTGAGGACGCGGGGGTCGCCACCGAGCGAGCCTAGCCACGGTGCCGCTGCGGGCGGCATCCGATCCCCGCCGCCACCATCCTTATTTCGCCGCCATCGCCCCCTGGATGATCGCATCGACCAGCGGCGCCGCACCGAAGCGCACCGGATCGGTCGCCGGGAGCCCGGTCGCTGCCGCCGCCCGCGCGACGGCGTCGCGCGCCTGAGCCTCGCTCATGTCGAACGTGTTGAGGCAGATCCCGATCACGTTCGTCGGGCGGACCGGCGCGGCGGCGCGCTCGTAGATGTCCACCAGCTGCGGGAGCGGGGGAATCTTCACCCACGGCTCGCGGCCGTGGTAGTCGCCGATGTAGTCGCGCGTCGCCTGATGGCACAGGATCAGGGCGTCGGGGCAGCAGCCGTGCAGCAATCCCAGCGTGACCCCGGAATACCCCGGGTGAATCAGGCTCCCCTGTCCTTCGACGAGGATGATATCGGCATCCTTCGCCGCCTCGAGCACCAGCCACTCCGACGCCCCGGCGATGAAGTCCGCCACCACCGCGTCCACCGCGATCCCCCACCCTTCGATGAAGATGCCCGTCTGCCCGGTGGCGACGAAGCGCGTGCGGTGGCCGCGCTTGAGCAGGGCGTTCCGCAGCTCGACCTGCGCCGTCATCTTCCCGACGTTGCAGTCGGATCCCACGGTGTGCACGACGTAGGCGTCGACCTCGGCCGCGAGCCCATCGGCGACGGGAAGGTTCGCCGGTGGCTTACGCGCGTCGAAGATCCGGACGCCCCGCTCGCGGGCCAGCGCGCCCAGCTCGGGATCGTCCCCGATGAACGTGTGCAGGCCGCTCCAGATCTCGAGCCCGCGCTCGATCGCGGTGCGCAGCCAGCCGCGCCACTCGGCCGGCAGCCGGCCGCCCATCGGCGCGATACCGATCAGCACCGCGGTGGCGCCGAGGCCGAGGCCCCGCTCGAAGTCGCCCACGACCGGGAGCGCGCCGCCGAACCCCAGTACCTCCTGCACGGTCTTTCCTGCCTGGGCCCGGTCGAGCACCCCGACGATCCGCTCGGGCATGTAGCGAATACAGCAGTTGGCCGTCTTCGACGTCATGGGCTCGAACTGGCCGTCGGCGATGATCAGAAAACGCTGGTTGTTCGCAGCGGGCATCAGGCGGCCGTCGTGGTCCTGGGCGTGCGGAACTCGGCGGTCGTGCGGAGCACGGCGGGCTCGAAGTGTTCGGAATCGCCGTAGATCTCGCCCTGTACCACATGGCGCACCACCACCATCGTCACCGCGAGCACCGGCACCGCGACCACGAGGCCCACGACGCCGATCAGCGTCCCCATGGTCAGCACGCTCGCGATCGTGAGGACCGGGGGCAGCGATACCTGGCGCTGCATGATGCGCGGCACCACGACGTTGGCCTCGACCACGTGCACCGCGACGCCGAGCACGATCACCGCGAGCACCCGCAGCCAGTCGCCGGTACCCACGACGAACAGCGCGGGGAGCAGCGTCGACACGAGGGTCCCGAAGAACGGCACGACGGCGACGAGACCGGTGAAGATGCCGAAGGCGAGCCAGTACGGCACGCCCAGGACCCACAGCCCGAGCGCGGTCAGGACGGCGAGCACCATCATGGCGAGGAGCTGGCCCACCACCCAGGCCCGCAGCGTGGCACCCAGGTCGTCGAGTATCCGCGCGGCGACGGGGCGATGCTTCGGCGAGACGAGCGACAGGGTCCCGTCACGATACAGGCGCGGCTGGCGCGCGAGATAGAGGGCCATCACGACGACGCTCGCGCCCTCGATGAACAGCTTACCCCCGGCCGTGGCGTACGGCAGGATCGACCCGCGCAGGAAGCTCGCGGCGGCGTCGATGAGGCGCGCCACGAGCCCGGAGGAGGGATCGGCGAGCACCGTGTTCCGTAAGACGGGGTACTCCCGCGCCCAGCTCGCCACCACGTTCTGGATATTCGTGAGGGTCTGGGGCAATCCCGAGACCAAGGCCTGTGTCTGGTCGATGACGGGCGGGACGAGCAGGGCGCCGATGCCCGCCACGGCCGCCAGCGTCGCCAGGACCGCGGCGGTGAGCCCCAGCCAGCGCGCCAGGCGGAACCGCCGCTCGAGCACGTCGGTGATCGCCGAGAGGTATACGGCGCACAGCGCGGCGATGAAGACGAGGAGCAGCACCTCGACCACCCGGATGACGAACCAGATGGCCAGGGCGGCAACGAAGAGCGCCACGAACGTGGCGCCCGACAACCGCGAAGACGCAGACGGCTCCGTGTTCAGCGGTGGTGCTCGGGGGGAGGGGGGGCATCGTCATCCTCGACCAGCTCCGCCTCCGCCGCTCCCTTGCCCAGCTGCTTCGATTCGCCCGCGGACGCGGCCGGGAGGAGCCCCATCTTGCGCTTGAGCTCGATCAGCTGCTGATCGGCGTCCGCTCTCACTTCCAGGCTCTGGAACTGCTTCACGAGGGTATCGCCCGAGAGATCCTCGTTCACCTCGGCCGCCGCGATCAGCTTGCGCTCCTCGTGCTCGATCTGCTCGGTCATGCGCTCGAACGTCTCGAACACGCTCTTGTCGCCGATCGACGACATCGTCTCCTGGATGCGCTTATGCGCCTCGGCGCGCTTCTGGCGCGCGATCAGGATGTTCTTCTTGCGCTTCGCCTCCTCGATCCGATCGTTCAGCTGGCGGAGCGACAGTTTGAGCTTCTCGGTTTCCTCGCGGTGTTTCACCCACGTCTCGTGCAGCTGCACCGCACCCTGCGCGTGCTCATTGTGGCGCAGCAGGGCCTGCTTCGCGAGGTCGTCCCGCCCCTCCTGCACCGCCAGCACCGCGCGGCGCTCCCAGTCCTCGGCGCTCTTCTTTTCCGTGTCCACCTGCGCCGAGAGGCGCTTCTCGTCCGCGATGGCCGCCGCCACCTGCTGCTTCGCCTTTGCCAGCTGACTCCGCATGTCGACGATCAGCTGGTTCAGCATCTTTTCCGGATTCTCGGCACGGTTGATCAGGTCGGTGATGTTCGACCGGATCAGCGTCGAGAGACGGTCAAAGATTCCCATGAGAGCCCTCGGTGTGCTGGCGGGGCGTCACTGTCCCGCGCCCAACTTACGCTCCCGCCGCTCGGCGAGCATGCGCTCAGCGAAATCTAGGCGCTCGGCGAGCTCGGAGACCTGCCCCTGGAGCTCGGACACCTGCGCCTCCAGCGCCGCCACCCGCTGTGGATCCTCACCCGCGACCCCCCAGCGCCGCTGGGTCCGCGTCCGGATGCGCTCCGCGAACGCTTCTCCGACGGGAGATCGAAACACCCACCGGCAACCCACAAAGAGCACCACCAGTCCGACAATCGGCATGAGCTGATCGACGACGAGGTTCAAGTCCAGCCCCGGGGGAAGCGGCGGCATGGGGGCCTGCATCATGTGGACGCCGTACGCCTTTCCCCCGGACCCAGTTTCCCCGCCTGGCCGTCTCGCGCGTTGGCCAGCAACCGCTCCGTAAAATCTACTCGCTCCGCGAGTTCCGCCACCTCCCGCCGCAGCTCTTCCACCGCCGCCAGCACGTCCTCCTGCCCTGCCGCCCCACCTGCTTGGCTCTGCGCCTTGAGCTTCGCCAGGTAGGTCCTGCTCAGGATGAACGCGATCACGGTCCCGAAGAACCCCCCGACCGCTACGATCGGGATCAGGACTTCCAGCTCGCCCATCAGGTCCTCCCGTCCCCGCTCATTGGCCCGGTCCGATCCGCTGGCCCTCGCGGTTCTTCGCGAGCAGCCGCTCGGCGAAGTCCATGCGCTCAGCGAGCTCCGCCAGCTCGCGCCGCATGGCCTCGAGCTCCTGGTCCAGCGCCGCTTTGTGTTCGGCGAACTCGGTTCGGACATCGCCGCCACCGGCCGACGCGCTCTTGCCGCGGATCCGGTCGGCCACCGCGCGGCCGATCGGCGAGAACGCCATCGCGATGCACGCGCCGCCCCCGAAAATGAGGATAAGAGCGAGGATGTCCTCCATACCCGTCAGTGCGGCCGCGCGAGCCGTTGGGGGTCGCGCTCCTTCGCGTTCATGGCCATCCATTGCTCGTCCGTCTTCGACCATCCGCGGATCCACTCCGCGAGCGCCTTCCCGACCGGCCCCGTCAAGACGAGCGTGGCGCCGATGACCAGCGCCAGGCCGATCATGCCGACCGCAGGTACCCATTCTCCCACGCGACCGTTTCCTCCCTGTCGTGAACTTACGGAGCTAGTCGCCCACCGCCAGCACCTTGCGCAGGTATTGGCCGGTGAACGAGGCTTTCACCCGCGCCACGTCCTCCGGTGCTCCCGCGGCCAGCACGTCACCGCCCGCCGCGCCCCCCTCCGGCCCGAGATCGATCACCCAGTCGGCGGTCTTCACGACGTCCAGGTTGTGCTCGATCACCACGACCGTGTTCCCCTTGTCCACCAGCCGGTGCAACACCTCGAGCAGTAGGCGCACGTCCTCGAAGTGCAGACCGGTGGTCGGTTCGTCCAGGATGTAGAGGGTACGGCCCGTGTCGCGCTTGGCCAGCTCGGTGGCGAGCTTGACCCGCTGTGCCTCGCCGCCGGAGAGGGTGGTCGCCGACTGGCCGAGGTGGATGTAGCCCAACCCTACGTCGTTCAAGAGCTCCAGTTTCGTGCGGATGCGCGGCTGGTTCTCGAAGAAGTCGAGGGCCTCGGCCACCGACATATCGAGCACGTCGGCGATCGACCTTCCTTTATAGCGCACCTCGAGCGTCTCCCGGTTGTAGCGCCGCCCCTTGCAGACCTCGCAGGGGACATACACGTCGGGGAGAAAGTGCATTTCGACCTTCACCAGGCCGTCCCCCTGGCACGCCTCGCAGCGCCCGCCCTTCACGTTGAAGGAAAACCGGCCGGGCCCGTAGCCGCGGATCTTGGATTCTGGCAGGTAGGTGTAGAGCTCGCGGATCGGCGTGAACAGCCCCGTGTACGTCGCCGGGTTGGACCGAGGGGTGCGCCCGATCGGGCTCTGGTCGATGTCGATGACCTTGTCGATCTGGTCGAGCCCTTCGAGCCGGTCGTGCGCGCCGGGCATCACCTTGGCGCGGTAGAAGTGCCGGGCGAGGGCGCGGTACAGGATGTCCGTCACGAGCGTCGACTTCCCCGAGCCCGACAGGCCGGTGACCGCGACGAACAGGCCCAGCGGAAACTCCACGGTGAGGTCGCGGAGGTTGTGCTGGCGGGCTCCGATCACCGCGAGCTTGCGCTCGGGGTCGGGCGTCCGGCGTCGGGGCGGGACCGGGATCCGCAGCTCGCCCCGCAGGTAGCGCCCGGTGAGGGAGTCGGGGTGGTCGAGCACGGCCTTGACCGGGCCCTCGACGACGACCTCACCACCGTGCCGGCCGGCGCGGGGGCCCAGGTCCACCACGTGGTCCGCAGAGCGGATCGTCTCCTCGTCGTGCTCCACGACGAGCACCGTGTTGCCGAGGTCGCGGAGCTCCTTCAAGGTCGCGAGCAGCCGCGCGTTGTCGCGCTGGTGCAGCCCGATCGATGGCTCGTCGAGAATGTAGAGCACGCCCACGAGCCGGCTCCCGATTTGGGTGGCCAGCCGGATGCGCTGGGCCTCTCCGCCCGAGAGCGAGTCCGCGGAGCGGCCGAGGGTGAGGTATTCGAGGCCCACGTTGCGCAGGAAGCGGAGGCGATCGTTCACCTCCTTGAGGATCGGCCGGGCGATCTCCGGGTCGAGACCTCCCCCCGTCCGCCCGTTCCCGCGCAGCGGGATGCTCTCGAAGAACGCCAGCGCGTCCGTCACCGGGAGGTCCACGACATCGCCGATGCTCTTGCCGTGGAGCAGCACCGACAGGCTCTCCGGGCGCAGCCGCTTACCGCCGCATGTGGGGCACGGCTGCTCGATCATGTACTCCTCGAGCTGCTCGCGCACGCTGTCGGAGGCCGTCTCCCGGTAGCGCCGCTCGACGTGCTTCAGGACCCCATCCCAGCCCGACTCGTACTCGCCGTGCCAGCGCTCGCTGTCGTACTGGAACGTGAGCGTCTTTCCGGGCGCCCCGGACAGGACGACCTTTTGCACGGCGGCGGGCAGCGCCTGCCACGGACTGTTCAGGTCGAACTTGAACGCGCGGGCCAGGCTCGGCAGAATCACCTTGCGCACGTAGCCGCTCGGCTCGCCCCACGGCAGGATGACCCCTTCGAGAATCGAGAGGCTCGGGTCGCCGAGCACCAGGTCGGGGCTCACCTCGCGCCGGGTCCCGAGTCCCGAGCAGTCGGGGCACGCACCGAACGGCGAATTGAAGGAGAACTGCCGCGGCTCGAACTCGGGGAGCGACAGGCCGCACGTGGGGCAGGCGTAGCGTTCGGAGAAGAGCGTGGCCTTGGCGCCATGCACGACCTCCACGGTCCCGTCCGCGGCCTTGAGCGCCGTCTCGATCGAGTCGGCGAGCCGGGAGCGGTCCGCCCGGCGCACGACCAGCCGGTCCACCACGACCGCGACGTCGTGGTTCTGGCGGCGGTTGAGCTTCGGCACCTGCGCGAGGTCGTAGGTCTCGCCGTCCACGCGGACGCGCACGAACCCCTGCTTCTTGGCGGCCTCGAACACGTCGCGGAACTCGCCCTTGCGGCCGCGCACCAGCGGGGCGAGGACCTCGAGCTTCGTTCCCTCCGGCCAGGCGAGCGCCAGGTCGGTGATTTGCGAGGCGCTCTGACGCTCGATCGGCGAGCCATCCTTGGGACAGTGCGGCGTCCCGAGCCGCGCCCACAGGAGGCGCAGGTAGTCGTAGACCTCTGTGATCGTACCGACCGTCGAGCGCGGGTTATGGCCGGCCGTCTTCTGCTCGATCGAGATGGCCGGCGAGAGTCCCTCGATCGCGTCTACGTCGGGCTTCTCCATCAACCCGAGGAACTGGCGGGCGTAGGCGGAGAGCGATTCGACATAGCGCCGCTGCCCCTCGGCGTAAATCGTGTCGAACGCGAGCGACGACTTCCCCGATCCCGACAACCCCGTGATGACGGTCAGACTGTCGCGCGGGATCTCGACCGTGATGTTCTTGAGGTTGTGCTCGCGGGCGCCTCTGACGACTAACGACTCGCTGGACATAGACTCGTAGGCTAGAAGGCTGACGGGTTCCCGGTCAACTCTCCGTATTTCGGGAGCGGGGAGCAGGGAGCGGGGAGCGGTACTCTTCCGTGCACCGTCAGGCACGACGCCCGGCTCCCTGTTCCCTGCTCCCCGCTCCCGGTGTTCTCTTGCCTAACCCCGCTCGGTTCCCTACGTTAGCCCTCCCCTATGGCTCAGACCGCGCTGGTGGTGCTGACCACGCTCGCGAACGATGCCGACGCGCGGGCGCTCGTCACAGCCCTGGTCGCGGCACGCCTGGTAGCTTGTGGGACGCTCCTCCCGGGCGCCCGCTCGATCTACCGCTGGGAGGGACAGGTGACGGAGGAGGCCGAAGTGGTGGTCCTGCTGAAGACGGACGCGTCGAGGTGGGAGGCGCTGTGCGCCGCCGTGCGGGAGCGGCATCCATACCAGGTGCCGGAGCTGCTCGCGCTGCCGGTCGCGCGGGGGCTCGAGCAGTACCTCTCCTGGCTCACGAGCGAGGTGGTCGGGTGATCCGCAAGCGCGAGCCGCGGTGGCAGTCGGCGGCCGAACGAGCCCGGGTCGCGGCCGAGCTGATCGAGGAAGCGGAATCGCTTACCGAGACCAGCACCATCGCCTCACCGGCGGACGTGGCCCGCGCCGGCCTGCCCCCCCCGATCACCGCCCAGTTGCCGGCGCCCGCGCCGCCGCCCGCGCCGGCCGAGGCGCCCGCGCCCGCCGGATCCGTGGCCGAGCCGACGCTCGACGCCGCGCTCGCGGCGGACCCGGACAACGTCCCGCTGTTGGTCGAGCGGGCCGGCCTGCTCGCAGGCGCGACGCACTACCGCGCGGCGCAGCAGGATTACGAGCGCGCGCTGCGCGTCGACCCGATCCACGGCGAGGCGCTGACGGGCCTCGGCGTGCTGCTTTCGCGCCGCGGGTTGTGGAGCGAAGCGGTGCCGCACCTGCGGCGCGCGTCGGAGGTCGACCCGGGCCGGGCGGCCGCCTGGTTCTATCTGGGCGAAGCGCTCAATCACGTGGACGAGCTCGAGGGTGCGCTGGCCGCCTACGAGCGCGCCGTCGAGCTCGAGCCCCGCAACACGCGGGCGCTCTACGGCCTCGGGATTGTGCTGGACCGGCTCAAGCGCCCGGACGAGGCAACGCGGATCTATCGCCGCTCGCGGGAGGCCGGCGGGGGGTGATCCGCGTGGTCGTGGACGATCTCGCGTTCCTCGCGGCGGCGGCCGTCGTGCGCCCCGCCACGACCCGTCTCGATCCGACGACGCCGGCCGTCCGCCGGCTGGAGACGGTGGGAGGCACGGCGTTCACGCGCGGGCTGCACGTACAAAAGGAGCTCGCGGTGGGAGCGGCGGTGGTGACCGCCGGTGGAGGGGACCTGCCGGCGGAGTTCGTCATCCACGCGGTGATCCAAAGCGACACCGAGCCGGTTACCCGCGACGGGGTGGCGCGCGCGTGGCGCTCGACGCTGGAGCAGGCGCAGGAGTGGGAGTTCACGACCCTCACGGTGCCCCCGATCGGGACCGGGGCCGGGAACCTCTCGGTCGAGGACGCCGCCGACATCATGGTGCCCATCCTCAAGACTCATCTCGGGAACGCTGCCTTTCCCGCCAGCGTGTCCATCGTGGTGGAGACGCCCGAGGAGCGCGACGCGTTCGAGGCCGCCCTGCGGCGCAGCGGGGCGGCCGAGTCATGACGCGTCGCACCTGGGCCGTCGCGATCCTGGGCGCATGGACCGCTTCACTCGGGTGGCTCGTGAAGCGGGAGTTCTTCCGCCCCACGGGAACGCGGCTGGCGGAAGCGGCCCTGAGCGTGCCGCCGGGCGCCGTCTACTATCGTTTGGACGTCGCGGGCCAGCAGGTCGGGTTCGCATCGTCCACGATCGACACTCAGGCGACGACCATCGGCGTGACGGACATCCTCGTGCTCCGCATCCCGGCGCTCGGCGTGCTGCACCGGACCGCGGCCATGAGCCGGGCGACCCTGTCCCGAACCCTGCGGCTCGAGCGGGTGGACGCCCGCTTCGACGGCGATCTGGGCCGGTTCGCCACGCGCAGCCTCGTCGCGGGCGACACGCTGCTCACGGTGACCCTGCTCGCCGGCCCGGACTCCGAGACCACCCACGTCCCCCTGGCGCGCCCGATCGTGCTCCCGACGCTGTTGCCGCTGCGGCTGGCGTTCGGTGGCGAGCTGAAGCGCGGCAAGACCTACTCGAGCGTGGTGTTCGATCCGATACTCCTCGCCGAGCGGCCGGTGACCGTGCTCGTGGCGGCGGAGTCCACGCTCGTCGTCGCCGACAGCGCGGGGTACGACTCGACCGCGCTGGCGTGGGTGCCGGCGCATTTTGACACCGTACGGGCGTTCCGCATCGAGCAGCGCGAGGGGGAGGGGGAGGGGGAGGGGGGGATGACGACGCGCGCGTGGATCGACGCGCAGGGCCACATCGTGCGTGCCGAGAACGCGGTCGGCTTCGTCATGGAACGGACCGCGTTCGAGCTCGCCTACACGAATTTCCGGCACCGGGATACGACGCGACTGATTCGCGCGAGCGCCGCGCCGGGCCCCGGCGATGTAGTGGCGACGACGGTGCTCGCTGCGCGCGCGCCGCTTCCACCCGACACGGTGTCGCTGTTTCGGGTGCGGCTCGGGGGAATAGCACCCGGAGCGCTCGATCTCGGAGGCGGACGCCAGGAGGTGAGCGGTGACACCCTGGTGATCCGCCGCCAGACCCCAGCGGCACTCGCCGCCCACTACCGTCTGCCGGCCCGCGACTCGAGCCTCGCCCGCTGGCTCGCCGCCGCTCCGCTGATCCAGAGCGACGACCCCCGCCTCCAGGCGCAGACTCGGCTCATCATCGGGCAGGAGCAGGATCCGGCGCGCGCGGCCCGGCGCCTCGCCGCATGGGTACGTGCCCATGTGGAGCGGCGGTCGACCGTGGCCGGGCCCAGCGCCGTGCAGGTGCTCGAGACGCGAGTCGGGGACTGCAACGAGCACGCGGTGCTGTTCGTCGCCCTGGCGCGGGCAGCCGGACTGCCGGCTCGCACGGTCGCGGGACTCGTGCCCGTGGGCGGGCGATTCTACTATCACGCGTGGGCCGAGGTGTACCTCGGAGACTGGGTTGCCGTGGACCCGATGCTGGACGAGTTCCCCGCCGGCGCCGCGCACGTGCGCTTCAGCATCGGCGGCCTTGCCCGGCACGCAGAGCTCGTGCGCCTGATCGGGCGCATCAAGGTCGAGGTGCTATGATCCGACTGGAGAACCTGACCAAGCACTACGGCAGCTTCGTCGCCGTCGACGACATCTCGCTGGACGTCCCCCGGGGTCTGCTCTACGGATTCCTCGGTCCGAACGGCGCCGGGAAGACCACCACGCTCCGCATCATCGCCGGCATCCTCCGGCCCACGAACGGGCGCGTCCTGCTGGGCGGTGACGACGTGCATGAGAATCCGATCCCGGCCAAGATGCGGCTCGGCTTCATTCCTGACCGGCCGTTCGTGTACGACAAGCTCACCGGGGTCGAGTTCCTGCGCTTCGTGGCCGCGCTGTACGGCCAGGAAGGCGCTGCGGTCGAGCGACGCATTGCCGAGCTGCTCGAGGTGTTCGAGCTGGCGAGCTGGAAGGACGAGCTGGTGGAAGCGTACAGTCACGGCATGCGCCAGAAGCTGATCATCTCGAGCGCGCTCATCCACCGGCCGCAGTGCATCGTGGTGGACGAGCCGATGGTGGGCCTCGACCCCAAGGCGGCGCGTCAGCTCAAGGACATCTTCCGCCAGTTCGTCGGCCGCGGGGGCACCGTCCTGATGAGCACCCACACTCTGGAGGTGGCCGAGGCGATGTGCGACCGCATCGCCATCATCCAGCACGGCAAGATCGTCGCGGAGGGGACGGTGGACGACCTGCGGCGGCAGCACCGCGCCGGCGACGCGAGCCTCGAGGAGCTGTTCCTGAAGCTCACCGGAGGGGCGCAGGTCCGCGACCTGGTCGAAGTGCTGGGCGACGGAGACGGGGGAGGCGCCGCATGACACAACCCTCGCTGTGGCGGGTGCTCGAGCCCAAGTGGCGCACGGCGCTGCAGCGCATCCGCGAGGAGCGCTCGCGCGGGGGATCTGGAAAGCTCCTCACCCTGGTGATCGTCGGCGTGCTCTTCTGGCTCGCGGTCTACTTGCTGCTGTACCTGGTGCTTCGCCACTTCCGGGCCGACCCGGACCTGGGCTCCCTGCTCGCCGGGAAGGTGCTGGGGGTGGTGCTCTTGTCCTTCATCGCGATCCTGGTGCTGTCGAACGTGATCACGGCGCTGTCGAGCTTCTTCCTGGCCAAGGACCTCGATCTGCTGGTGTCGGCGCCGGTGGACTGGCTGCGGATCTATCTCGGAAAGCTGGGGGAGACGCTGCTGCACTCGTCGTGGATGGTCGCGCTGATGGCGGTGCCGATCCTCACCGCGTACGGGGTGACCTACCGGGGCGGTCCACTGTTCGTCCCCTATGCCGTGCTCACCATCTTCCCGATGCTCGTGCTTCCGGCCGTAGCGGGCTCGGCGCTCACGCTCGTGCTGGTGAACATCTTCCCGGCGCGCCGCACCCGC
>QHTS01000268.1 GCA_003220905.1 Gemmatimonadota bacterium
CCGATCGCCGAAGCGGACGATGTCCAAGTCCAGGGTCCGCGGTCCCCAGCGAACCCCCGCCCGGCGCTCGCGACCGCGCTCCGATTCGATTGCGTGCAACTGGACGAGCAGCGCGGCGGGCTCGAGGGTGGTCTCGAGCAGCACCATCTGGTTGAGATAGGGCCCCTGCGGCACCGGTCCGAGGGGGGCGGTCTCCTCGACGCGGGACTCCTTGAGCAGGCGGCTGCGCGGCAGGGCCGCGAGCCGCGCCCGCGCGTGCGCGAGATGCGCGGCGCGATCCCCGACGTTCGAGCCCAGCGCCACGTACACGCGCTCCGCCTCTCCCTTGCCCACGCGGGAATGGTAAGCGGGCTACGCGATGCTCGCAAAGCCGCGGGTCAGCTCCCGCAGCATCGCCGCAACCTCCTCGAGCTCTCGGGTCGCGCGCTCGAGGTCGGTGAGCCCCCGCGCCGCTTCGTCGGCGCGCGTCGCGACGTCGTCCGCCTCGGCGCGGTTCTTCCCCGCAATCTCGGCCACGGCGTGGATGCGCTGGCGCAGCTTGCCGAAGGCCTTGTCCTGGTCACCCGCGGCGGCGGCGATCCGCTGGGCGTGCGACGTCGCCTCGGCCGTCGCCGCGACGATCGCGTCCAACGCCTCGAGCGCCGCGGAGGAGAGCTCCTCCACGCCGCCCACGTTGACTTGTCCGCGACGCATCTGCTCGACGACCTCGCCCACCTGCCGGTGGATGTCCTGCACCAGCTCGCCCGCTTCGAGGGCGGCGCTCGAGCTCTGCTCCGCCAGCCGGCGCACTTCCTCGGCCACCACCGCGAACCCCTTGCCGTGCTTGCCCGCCCGTGCGGCTTCGATGGCGGCGTTCAACGCCAGCAGGTTGGTCATGTCGGCCAGCTCGCGGATGGACGCGATGAACCCCGTGATGCGCCGGCTCACCTGCCCGAGCCCTTGGACCTTGCTCGAAGCCTCGCCCACGAACGCCTTGAGGGCCACGAGTCGGCCGATCGCGTCGCGGATCTGGTGGCGATTCTTGTTGGCGACCTCGCTCGCGGTGCTGGACGCCTGCGCCGCCTCGGTGCCGTCCTCCGATACGCGCCGCGACACCCGCGCCAGGCTCTCGGTGGCTTCGAGCCCCCCCGAGACTTCGCCTTCTTCCGCGAGCACGCCCTGGCGGATCAGGCCGGTGGACTGGGCCACCGCGCCGGCGGCCTCGCGCATCGACAGGGCCGCGCGCGCCAGCGTCGCGAGCTGCTGGGTGAGCCGCTCCACGGTTTCGACCAGCGGCCGGCGCAGCTCGGTGATGTGGATCGCGGTGGCGAGCTGGTTCGCGAACGTGTTGATCGTGATCACGTCCTTCCCCCGGTACACCTTGCGCTTGTGGTGCTCGAGCTCGAGGGTCCCGATCACCTGCTCGCCGAACTTGAGCGGTACCATGACCAGACTCTGTACCACGAGCGGCGCGTCGGCGATGCGCTTGTCGCGGGTCACGTCGTGGATGACGACAGCCTCGCCGGTCCGGGTGACGTGCTCGCGCACCGCGGCGGTATCGGGCGTGGGCTCGCCGCGCTCCGCGCGCCCGATTTGCCCGCGATAGGCGAGGCGGAGCGCGCCCTCCTGACGCCGGTAGATGCGAAAGTCGCCCCAGTCGACCAGGCGATGCGCGAGCCGCTCGATCCGGGCGAACGAGTCCTCGAGGCTTATGTTGCTCGTGATCACGGCTTCCATCGCGTGGATCTTGTTCAGCTCCTCGGCGGCGATCGCCTCCTCGAGGGTGTGCTTGAAGAGCAACCCCAGGGCGCCGAGGGCCGCCGCCACGAACACCCACGCGAGCGGCGGCCAGTAGCTCACCGTGCCCACGACGATCCCGGTGGCGATCACCGTCGCGCCGTACCCGATGCACTCGTAGCGCAGGATGAGGAGGCGTTCGTCCTGCTCGAGCTTGCCGCGGATGACCAGGGCGAAGTAGAACAGCAGCCGGCTGATGACGAAGTACGCGAGACAGAAGAAGAACAGCGCGGGTATGAGCTCCACGTGCAATCCGGGCGTCGTCACGCTTGAGAGCCGCACGGCGCCGGCGTAGACGCCGTAGGCGCCGAGCAGGGCGATCACCTCGCGGCCCACATTCACGAGCGCCGCGAGGAACATCTTCTTCTGCCACAACCAGTCCGCGCCGAGCACGCCGCCCGCCAGCGCGAGCGCGGTCGCGGGCGCGCCCACCACGAGACTCCCCGCCAGCGCCACCAATCCCGTCTGGGTGAGATAGGAATACTTGCTCAGCGGCACCTGCCCGCCGCGCAGCAGCAGAGCCGCGACGAGCAGTCCCAACACTTCCAGCGGCTGCCCGGTCCAGCGCGGGTCCACGATGAGCGCCGCGCACAGCACGAGCGTCCCGCCGATGGCGAGCGCCCGACTGTAGATCGTGACCAGGCGGTTCGCCGTCACCCGGTGCCCTCCCGGAGCGCAGCGGCGAGCTGGCGGACCAGACGCTCGGCGGCGCCGACCCCGCCAGTTGCCAACGCGTCCACGATCGCGCTGCCCACGACGACGCCGTCCGCGAGTTGCGCCGTGGCACGCGCCTGTGCGGGGGTGCTGA
>QHTS01000267.1 GCA_003220905.1 Gemmatimonadota bacterium
CCCGGGAACGGCCGCACGTACACCTCGAGCCGCCCCGACTCGTTGGATACGTAGGCGACCCAGCGTCCATCCGGTGACATCGACGGCGAATGGTTGTCGAACTGGTTGGCGAGGAACAGCTGCGGCGTCCGCGGCCCCTGAAGCGACAAGGTATAGATCGAGCGCACTGGCCCGCCGCCTCCGGCGCGGTGGATCACGCCGTGGCGGTGCGCGTAGTCGAGCGCGCCGGCCACGCTGGTGGCGAGCGTGAGCGCTTCCTCGATCGGGAGTTCCTTCTCGCGCTCGAGGCGCTGTCGCAGCGATTCGCCTTCCACGTGCGGCATGACATAGTAGATCAGGCCGCCCGCTTGGCCGGAATCGAACAACGGCAGGATGTGCGGGTGCTGCAGGTGGGCGGTGACCCGGATCTCACTCAAAAAGCGCTCGATGCCGAGCACGGCGGCGAGCTCGGGGCGCAGCACTTTCAAGGCGACGTGGCGACCGTGCTTCAGGTCCCGTGCCAGATATACGGTCGCCATGGCTCGACGTTCTGCCGTGGTACGTCGAGCATTCATGCGCTAGAATGAAGCCATGAGGCGCGCGTTCCTCGCACTGCTCGCGTTCTCGCTCGCCGCCTGCGGCCGCGAGGCGACGACCGCCCTCGAATCCCGCCTGACGACCGATCGCGGGCCCAGCGCCGAGGGTCTGCGCGTCCCCGGGTGGAACGAGGTCCGGTGCTTCGACGCCGCGGCCCGCCGCAAGCGGGATCCGGACGGCGACACGATGGATAACGCTTGCGAGGATGCCCTGGCGGCAGCCTTCGCGCCGGGCCTGAAGGTTGCCGTCGACTGCAACTACGATCCCGGCGTCGGCCGGCAAGGCGGCGAGTATTACTACGGGGTGCAGCCGTACTGGTACCGGTCGAGCGAGGTCGCACCCCTCGAGCGCCGCGTCCGCCTCGCCTACCTGCCCGCCTATTACTGGGAGGATTGCGGCTCGCCCACGGAAGGCCATGTGCCCTTCGGCGACGGGCACGACGGCGATTCGGAGTTCTTCATCGTCGACGTGCAGTTCAACGACGCCACCAGGCGCTGGGCCACCCAGCAGATCTTCCTCTCTGCGCACTGCGGTACGCTGACGGGCCAGCGCTGCATGTGGTATCCCGACCCGACCAGCACTACCGTCACGCCGACCGGGACGGCGCAGCCGTTCTCCTGGATCGACGGCAAGGTGCGGGGCGCCCCCATCATCTGGGTGGCGGAAGGGAAGCACTCGAACTACTCGACGCGCGAGGATTGCAACGGGGGCGGGCTCGCCGGCTCGGACACGTGCGAGCGGGACGACCGGTTCTATCGCTTCCCGGTGCGCCTCGCACGGCAGAACATCTGGTCCCGCGCGATCCCTCACCAAGCGTGCGTCGGCGCGTCGCTGTGGGGGAGCACCCGCGTGGCGCCCGGCACCACGGAATGCTTCTGGCCGCGGCGCACGTTCTACGGCTGGCAGGGCCTCAACCTCGGCTCGACGGCGTACTCGGACATCCTGGCGCAGTACGCCGGCTGGTAGTGACACTGAAGACTCGGATCCTCGGCTCGACGGGCTACGCCGTCAGCGAACTCGGGCTTGGCGGCTGGGGGCTCGGCGCCGACATGTGGCGTGGCGTCGAGGACAGCCAAGCACGCGAGGCACTGCGCGAGGCTGTCGACCGCGGGATCACGTTCTTCGATACCGCACTGGCGTACGGTAACGGACACAGCGAACGCCTGATGGGTCAGGTGCTGAAAGCCGAAATCCGCGCCAATCGAGTCGTCCTCGCGACCAAAGTTCCGCCGCTCAACGAGGAGTGGCCTGGGCGAGCCGGGGCGCCTCTCGCGGACGTCTTTCCCGCCCGGCATCTCGCGGCGTCTACGGAGCATTCACTCAAAAACCTGGGCGTCGAGGCCTTACCCTTACAACAACTGCATGTGTGGCACGACGCCTGGCTCACCGATCCGGAGTGGGCGGCGTCCTACGACCGGATCGTCCGCCTCAAACAGGAAGGGAAGGTCCTGCATTGGGGGATCTCGATCAATGACCATGCACCCGAGACCGCGCTGCGAGTGCTCGAGGATCCGATCTTCGAGACCGCCCAGGTGATCTACAACATTTACGATCGTTCCCCCGAGCGCGCGCTGTTCGAGCTCGCAAGGACAAAGCCGCTTGGCGTGATCGTACGGGTACCATTCGACGAGGGGGCGCTCACCGGTCAGATTCGATCGACCACCGTATTTCCCGCCGGCGACTGGCGCGAGGAGTACTTCAGCGGTGACCGTCGTGCCGAGGCCGGGCGGAGGGCACAGGCTCTGGAGCGGCTGCTGGATGACCAGGTCCAGACGCTGCCGGAGCTGGCCCTGCGATTCTGTCTGTCGTCACCGGCTGTGGCGACGGTCATTCCCGGGATGCGTCGCGCAGCGCATGTGCGACAGAACGTCGCCGCAGCGGAGAAGGGGCGCCTCGCGGCGGGCATGCTCGCCCAGCTCGAGGCGCATGCCTGGGAGAAGAACTGGTACCCGGCCTAGCGCACCTCAGGACCGCATCCGCAGCCAGTCGGCGAAGAACATGCGTGAGCCTGCCGTGCCGGTCGGCTCGACCACATCGGTCTGTGGTGTTGGGGGATGTGTCAGGCCCACACCGACGTAATTCGTGCCGATGCTGACGGCGAAAATGATGAGGGAGTTGAGGAGGTAGTACACCGCCCGTTGCCACAACGGAACCCTCTTGGCCACGAAAACGAGGAGACCCAGGAGAAAGCTCAACACCAGCGATGTCCAGCGCGGGGGCAGGCTGAACGCGACCCACAGCGCATTGGCGATCAACATCGTGACGCCGCCCGCTATGCCGGGCGTGAGCATCGCCTTGGGCTGCAGGAACTCTTCTACTCTGGCCTTCTCCAACTACGGCTTCTTGATCAAGGCGCGAACCCGCGTGGCGTCCTGCTTGGAGAGGACGTCGACCTGGTGCAGCGCCGTGTAGGCCGGCACGGCCTGGCCCGCCAGCATGGTGAGCGGCGAGCCGGTGGTCGAGTCTTTGTGGAGCACAAACGTGCCTTCCTGCCCGACGGCGAACCTCGGCGTGCCGACCCAGGCGACGTCGCGTGAGCCGGGGAAGCGCACCACGACCTGCTCCCCTGCCTTGGCGCCCTTGATGCCGTCTTCGACCTGAATGATCGCTTCCTGCCAGTCGGGGTCATGCTCGGTGATCCTCCTGGGACGCGTCGGCGCCGCGGCGAGCTCGGCCGGACGCACCTGCTCCACGCGGCCCGCGACCACCATCGCCGCTCTCTGAATGTGCGCCTTCAGATCCGCGTCGTTCACCAGTGCCCGAGCCCTCGCCACCGCTTCACGCGCGTCCGCCGCCACGACCGGCGATTGCCCCGGCTCGTGTCCGACCTCGCGCACCGCCACGCCCCGACCGAAGATCCAGCCCGTCGTATAGAACGTCGCCT
>QHTS01000040.1 GCA_003220905.1 Gemmatimonadota bacterium
CGGGCGGGCGGGGGGCGGGATCGATCGCGGGCGGGTGGTTCCTGCGAGAATTCGTGGAGGGATATCCCTGGGTGCACCTCGACATCGCGGGCACCGCGTACACCGACGGCGAGGGGCCGCACCAGGCCAAGGGCCCGACGGCCGTCGGCGTCCGGCTCTTCACCGAGTTCATCCTCAAGCGCGCGGGGGCGTGACCCGCGGCCTCCCGAGCGCCGCCGCGTTGCTCCTCGTCGCGGCCGGAGCCGCCGCTCAGGTCGACAGCATGGCGCGCCGCGACACCCTCGGGCGCGACTCCACGGCGCGCCGGGACACGACAGCCCGGGACACCGTGCCGCGCTACCTCCCCGTGTTCCTCGAGGCGATCCCGGCCGGGCCGCTGCCGCGCGGCACGCGCTACACGTTCACCACCGATTCGCTCGTACTCTCGAACGTCCAGACGCTGTCGGACCTGCTCGCCCACATCCCGGGCGTGTACGTCGCGCGCGGCGGCATCTACGGCGCCGGAGAGATCGTGATGTACGGCGGGCGCGGGGCGGCGGGGCTCGAGATCTACTGGGACGGCGTCCCCTACCTGCCGCTCGGGCGCGATTCGGTGTTCCTCGACCCCGCCCGTATCTCGCTCGCGCCGCTCGAGCGCATCGACGTGATCGTGCTGCCGGCCTCGCTGCGCGTCTATCTCGTCACCCTCCGCCAGCGCTCCACGGAAACCGCGTCGCAGGTCGGGATCGCCACCGGAGAAGTGAAGACGGCGAACTACCGCGGCGCGTTTCTCCGCCGCTGGCGCTCGGGACTCGGCCTCTCGCTCGTCGCCGACTACAACGACAACCAGGGCATCGAAGGCACATCCAGCGCGGCGTTCAACTCGAAGGACGTGTGGCTCAAGGCCGAGTACGTGCCGAGTGCTCGGTTCGGGGTCTCATATCAAACCCTGAGCTCGCAGTGGCATCGCAGCGGAGCGGACCGCATCGCGGATTGGCATCCCCAGCGACGCGACGGCATTTTCCGCGTGTTCGCGGCCGCCCGCGACGACGGCCTCGGTCTGCGAGCGCAGGCCAGCGTCGCCACCTCCAGCGTGAGCCACGATGACGCGGTGCCGGATCGCAGCCTGTCGCAGCGTGCCCTCGAAGTCACGAACGACTGGTCCCGGGCGCATCTCGGTTTCGCCGTCCGGAAGGTCGACGACGCCCGGCCCTGGCAGTTCGAAGGCAGCGGC
This sequence comes from Gemmatimonadota bacterium, assembly GCA_003220905.1. GTDB lineage: Bacteria > Gemmatimonadota > Gemmatimonadetes > Gemmatimonadales > GWC2-71-9 > AG41. Next base: position 1,214 of record QHTS01000040.1, read on the forward strand.
GCCTGGAGCCCGTTTCCCGGCCTCACCCTCGCGGGCGACGCGCGCCACGCCGAGTACAGCCGCGGGCGCTCCGGCCGTCGCGCGCAGCTCGCCGCCGGACTCATCCTCCCCGCGGGGTTGTCGCTGCGCGGCGATCTCGCGTGGGCGCACGACCTCCAGGCGCCGCTCGATTCCTCCGACTTGGGGCAGCGGACCGTGGACGGGTCGGGCGCGGTGCGCTGGGATCGCAGCTGGATCAGCCTCGAAGTGGGCGGCGCGACCCGCGATCCGTTCAGGCCGAGCGGCTTCCCCGTAGCGATCACGGCGATCGACAGCTCCGGTCCCACGCGCCTGAGCCCGACCCAGCGCACGCGCTACTTCACCGCGCACGGCGCGCTCCGGCTCCTGCCTGGATTCCAGCTCTCCGGCTGGTACTTCGATCCGCTGGTCCGCGGAGGAAATGACTTCGAGCCACCCTCCCACGCGCGTTTCTCGCTCACCTTTTATTCGAAGTTCTGGCGCGTGTACCGGAGCGGGATCTTCGGGTTGCGGGGCGAGCTGGCGATGGACTCGTGGAGCCGCGGGACTGCGGGCCTCGACTCCTCGGGCGTACTGCGCACCCTCCCCGAGGCGAGCGTCGCCGAGGTGAACGTGGAGGTGCGGATCGCCGGCGTTACCATCTTCTGGGTGCAGCGCAACGTCACCCTGCAGCGCGCCAGCTACGTCCCCGGGCTCGACTACCCACGCCGCTTCCAGTTCTACGGCGTCCGCTGGCTGTTCACCAACTGAAGTTGACCTAAGTGCTTTGCGTAACTACGTTTAAAGTCTGTGCCCCGGAGCATGACGGGTTTCGGTTCGGCCGAAGGGAACGTCCTCGGCGGGCGGCTCTCGATCGAGATCCGCAGCGTGAACCACCGCTATTTCAATCCGCAGCTCAAGCTGCCGTTCGAGCTCGGCGGGGTCGAGGCGCCGCTGCGCGAGCGGCTGCGCCAGCTGCTGGAGCGCGGCCACGTGACGGTCTCGGCGCGTTGGATCGAACCGCCACAACGCGAGGGGGGGGTCGCGCTGGACCTCGCCCGGGCGCGCCAGCTCGTGGCCGCCGCCAAGGAGCTGAAGAAGCGCCTGAAGCTCAAGGGCGACGTGGACCTCGCATTCGTGGCGCGGCAGCCGGAGGTGCTGACGCCGCGTCAGGACGGCATCGCCGCAGCGGAGTGGAGCGAGGTCGAGCCGATTGCCGAGCGGGCGGTTCGGGAGCTGCTCGGCATGCGCGCGCGCGAGGGGGCGGCGCTCGCGGCGGAGCTCGGGGGACGGCTCGGGGCCCTCGAGACAGGCGCCGGGACCATCGAGCAGCGGGCGCCCGAGCGGCTCACGGGGGAGCTCGCGCGGTTGAAGAAGGCGGTGGCAGAGCTCGTCGCTGGCGTGCAGGTGGATGAGCAACGGCTCGCCGTCGAGGTGGCGCTGATGGCGGACCGCGTGGACATCACCGAAGAGCTCGTGCGGTTACGAACCCACCTGGCCGCGTGTCGCGAGGCGCTCGCCACCGACGGGGCGGTGGGGAAACAGCTCGGGTTCCTCGCGCAGGAGCTGTTGCGCGAGGTGAACACCATCGGGTCGAAGGCCAACGACGCAGGGATAACGCAGACCGTGATCGCCATGAAAGGCGACCTCGAGAAGTTCCGCGAGCAGCTCGACAACCTGGAGTGACGCCCCCCCCCCTCCCGCGCGTCGTGGTGCTCGCCGCCCCGTCCGGGGCGGGCAAGACGACGATCGCGCGCGAGCTCCGGACTCGGGCCCCCGACACGTTCGGGTACTCGGTGTCCGCGACGACGCGCAAGGCGAGACCGGGCGAGCGGGACGGTGAGGCGTACCATTTCCTCACGCGCGACGAGTTCGAGCGGCGGCGTGAGGCGGGTGAGTTCCTCGAGTCGACCGAGTATGCGGGGGAGCGGTACGGCACGCTCAAGAGCGAGGTCGAGCGGGTGCTGCGCAGCGGAAAGCATGTGGTGCTCGACGTCGAGGTGACGGGAGCCCGACAGGTTCGGAAGGCGTACCCGCGCCCGGCCTCCGTCGTGCTCTTCGTGATCCCGCCGTCGCCCCGGGTGCTGATCGAGCGGCTGCGCAAGCGGCGCACCGAGTCGGAAGCAGAGCTGTCGCAGCGGATCGACATCGCGACGCGCGAGGTCGAGACGGCGCGGCGCGAGATGGGGGACGTGTACGACCACGTGCTGGTGAACGACGACCTCGAGACGGCGGTGGGTGAGGTCATCGACCTGGTGCAGGGAGGGGGGCGCGCGGGCGCGCTGCGTGCGCCCGGCGACATGGCTAGCTTGCTGTCGGGCTTCGTGCGACAGCTCGAGAGCGAGGCAGCGCAACTGAAGCAGTCTACCGGAAGGAGCAGGTGATGCGGATCGTGACCCCGAGCGAAGTCGCCACGCAGACCCAGAACAAGTACCTGGGTGTGCTGGTGGCCGCCAAGTTCGCCCGTTTCGTGAACGAGTTCCCGCGCGACCGCTCGGTCGACTTCGAGGAGAAGCTCACCACGCGGGCGCTGGACGAGCTGGTGCGCGGCCGGCTGACGTACAAGCTGGTGCGGCGGCGGCGCCAGGAAGGCTGATGGCGTTCGCCGGCCGGCACGTCGTCCTCGGCGTGTCGGGCGGGATCGCGTGCTACAAGAGCTGCATGCTGGCCCGGCGGCTCACCGAGGCGGGCGCGGCGGTGGACGTCGTGCTCACCGCGTCCGCCGCCGAGTTCGTCCGGCCGGTCACGTTCGAAGCGCTCACCGGGCGCCCGGTCCTCACTTCGCTGTGGGAGCGGGACCGGGCGCTCGCGCACATCGCGCTGGCGCGCGAGCCGGACCTCGTGATCGTCGCGCCCGCCACGGCGAACGTCCTGGCCCGCGCCGCGATGGGCCTCGCCGACGACCTCCTCACCGCGTTGTTGCTCGCCCGGACCGGACCGGTGCTCGCGGCGCCCGCGATGAACGACGCGATGTACGCCCATCCCGCGACGCGCGCCAACGTGAAAACGCTCGCCACGCGCGGCTGGGTCTTCGTGGGCCCCGAGACGGGCCCGCTCGCCGAAGGCCCGAGCGACCGTCCGGGCCGGATGAGCGAGCCCGAAGCGATCCTCGTGGCGGCGGAGCGGCTGCTGCTGCAGCGCGCGCCGTGGCAGGGGAAGAGCGTCGTCGTGACCGCCGGCCCCACCCGCGAGCATCTCGACCCCGTGCGCGTCGTCACCAACCCGTCGAGCGGCCGCATGGGCTACGCGCTCGCGGAGGCGGCCTATGCCCGCGGCGCGGACGTCGTCCTGGTCTCGGGGCCGAGCGACCTGCCGTTGCCGTTCGGGGTGACCGTCCATCGCGTCGAAACCACCGCGGAGATGCAGCGCGCGGCGCAAGCATTGGTGACGCGGGCCGACCTCCTCCTCATGGCCGCTGCACCGGCGGACTACCGCCCCACCCAGCCGTCCGCCGCCAAGCGCCCGCGCGCGAACGGCGGTCTGACCGTGGAGCTGGAAGCCACCCCCGACATCCTCGCCTCGCTCAAGCGCCCGAAGAAATGCGTGGTGGTGGGGTTCGCGCTCGAGGTGGGAGGAAACGGATTGGCCCGAGCCCAGGCCAAGTTGCGGGAGAAGGATTTAGATGCGATCATCCTGAACGACGCGCACGAGCCCGGCGCGGGATTCGAAGTGACCACGAATCGTGTCACCATTATCCGGAGGAGCGGTGACCCGATCGAGCTGCCGCTCCTTTCGAAGCGGGACGTGGCCGACAAGATCCTCGACGCGGTGGAGCAATCGCTGACGTGACCGACGGGCGGGCACTGGCGCGCGAATTCCTGGAACAGCAGCGGCTGCTTGGGGGCGATCCGGTCATTTTTTCTCAGACCGGTTCTCCGGAGCCATCGCCGCAGGCGGACGGGCGGACAGGCGGTCAGGCGGACGGAAACACGCCGCCCCGGTCCGCCAGTCCCGCCGTCCGCCCGTCCGCCCCCCCCACCGAGCTTCCCCCTCCGGGAATCTCCTACGATCCCCCTGGCGGCGATCTGTTCTCGAACGACCCGGTGCCACAGGCGGTCTCGCTCGAGGCGATCGCGCAACTCGTGGCGAGCTGCACCAAATGCCGGCTGTGCGAGGCCCGCCGGCACACGGTTCCCGGGGAAGGAGCGCCGGAGGCCCGCCTGGTCGCGGTGGGGGAAGGGCCCGGACGGGTGGAAGACGAAACCGGGCGACCGTTCGTCGGGCCGGCCGGCGAGCTGCTCACCAAGATCCTCGGCGCGATCGATCTGCCGCGCGAGCGGGTCTTCATCTGCAACGTGGTCAAGTGCCGGCCGCCCGAGAACCGCTTGCCGCAATTCGACGAGATCGCGGCGTGCGTGCCATACCTGTTCCGCCAGATCGAGATCGTGAAGCCGAAGGTGATCCTCGCGATGGGCGGGACGGCGGCGCAGACCCTGCTCAATACCAAGCAGTCGCTGGGATCGCTGCGGAACCTGGTGCACCGGTTCCGCGGTATTCCCTTGATCGTGACCTACCATCCGGCGGCCCTGCTCCGCAACCCGAACTGGAAGAAACCGACCTGGGATGACGTCCGCATCGCCCGCCGTCTCATCGGCTGAGCGCTCGGCTCCCGAGTTCGCCGGCCGCCAGACTCCCTGGAGCAACGGCCCTCAAGGCCGCGGAGCTGCTCGACGACACGATGTTCTACCGCGAGGGGCACCGGCTGCTGTTCCGCTCGATGATCGCACTCACCGAGCGGGGCGACGTAATCGATCCCGTCACCCTGCGCGACGAGCTGCTGCGGCGCGGGGACCTGGATCGCGCCGGGGGCATGGAGTACCTCGGGGGACTGATCGACGTGGTCCCGACCGCCGCGAACATCGAGTATCACGCCAAGATCGTCCGTGACAAGGCGGTGCTGCGGCGCCTGATCGAGGCCGCGACGGCGATCATCCAGGACGCCTACGAGGGCCGCAGTACATCCGTCGAAGTGCTCGACAGCGCCGAGCACCGCGTGTTCCAGGTAGCCCAGTTCCGGCGCGCCGAGGAGTTCATCCGGCTGAAGGAGCTGATCTGGCCGACGATGGAGCGCATCGAGCAGTTGCACACGAGCCAGGGCGCGCTCACCGGCGTGGCCACCGGCTTCACGGACCTGGACCGGCTCACCGCCGGGTTCCAGCGCGGCGACCTCGTGATCGTCGCGGCGCGGCCCTCGATGGGGAAGACGGCGCTCGCGCTCAACGTCGTGCAGCACGCCGCCATCGAGCACAACGTGGGGATCGCGGTCTTCTCCCTCGAGATGTCGAAAGAGCAGCTCGTCCAACGACTGCTCTGCTCCGAGGGCCTGGTGGACGCGCAGCGACTGCGTCGCGGCCAGCTGCGCGACGACGATTACCCGAAGCTCGCCCGCGCGGCCGGGCTGTTAGGCACGGCGCCGATCTGGATCGACGACTCGGCGATGCTCTCGCCCCTCGCGATGCGCTCCAAGGCGCGCCGCCTCAAGGCGGAACACGACGTCGGCCTGGTGGTGGTCGACTACCTGCAGATGATGCAGGGCCCCACCGACTCCGAGAGCCGGCAGCAGGAGATCTCATTCATTTCCCGCTCGCTCAAGGCCCTGGCCAAAGAGCTGGACGTTCCGGTGGTGGCGTTGTCCCAGCTCTCGCGCGCCCCCGAGCAGCGCGGCGGCGAGCACCGCCGCCCCCAGCTCTCGGACCTGCGGGAATCCGGAGCGATCGAGCAGGACGCCGACGTCGTGTGCTTCATCTATCGCCAGGAGTTCTACGACGGCCCCACCGACCCCAAGACGAACGAAAGCATCGAGGGCGTCGCGGAGCTCATCGTGGGGAAGCAGCGCAACGGTCCCACGGGGACCGTGAAGCTGTTCTTCAAGAAGGAATACACCCGCTTCGACAACTACAGCCCGCGCGAATCACCCCCCGAGGCCGCCCGTGGCTAGGGGCGGGTCGGTGTTCCGCTGCACCGACTGCGGGGCGGAGCAACCCAAGTGGGGCGGGCGCTGCGAGGCGTGCGGGGCGTGGAACACACTCGTAGAAGAGGCGGTCGGCCGGACGGGTGGACGGGCGGACAGAAAGGGCGCCACCCCGTCCGGCAGTCCGCCGGTCCGCCTGTCCGCCCTCGGGGCGGGGCCGGGGGTCGAGCGCTGGCAGACCGGTCTCCGCGAGTTCGATTTCGTGCTCGGCGGCGGCATCGTACCGGGATCGGTGGTGTTGGTGGGCGGCGAGCCCGGCATCGGGAAGTCCACCCTGCTGCTGCAGTGCGCGGCGCGGCTCGAGCAGGCAGGCGTTCCCACGCTGTACGTGTCCGGGGAGGAGTCGCCTGATCAGATCCGGTTGCGGGCCGAGCGGCTGGCGGTCGACGCCGGCGCGGTGCATGTGCTGGGCGAGACGCGGCTCGAGGCGATCATGTATCACGCACACGCGCTCGGCGTCCGCGTCGTGCTCGTCGACTCGATCCAGACCACCTACACCGACGAGCTCGAAGGCGCGCCGGGCAACGTGGGCCAGGTGCGGGAGTGCGCGGCCCGGCTGATGCGCTTCGCGAAGGAGGCGGGGCCCGCGGTGCTGCTCGTCGGGCACGTGACGAAGGGCGGCGGCATCGCGGGCCCCAAGACGCTCGAGCACATCGTGGACACGGTCCTCTACTTCGAGGGCGAGAGCACGCTGGATCACCGGATCCTGCGCGCTGTGAAGAACCGCTTCGGCTCCGTGGACGAGATTGGCGTGTTCGAAATGACGGGCGCCGGTCTCGAGCCCGTGGCGGACCCGGCCGCGGCGTTCCTGGCCGGACGCACCACGGGTGTCTCCGGCTCCGCCGTGACCGCGTTGATGGAAGGGACCCGCCCGCTCCTGGTCGAGATCCAGGCGCTGGCGACGAACAGCGGTTTCGGCACGCCCCAGCGGGTGGCTACGGGACTCGACCATCGCCGCCTGGCGGTGCTGCTCGCCGTCCTCGAGCGCCGCGGCGGCCTGCCGTTCGGCGAGCGGGACGTGTTCGTGAACGTGACGGGTGGAGTGCGGCTGGTCGAGCCCTCGACCGATCTCGCCGTCGTGGCGGCGCTGGTCTCGAGCGTGCACGACCGACCGCTTCCGGCGGACGCCGTGTTCCTTGGCGAGGTCGGCCTGGGCGGCGAGATCCGCCCCGTGGCGGCCGTGGAGCGGCGTCTCGGCGAAGCGGCGCGCCAGGGGTTCCGCCGCGTGTTCCTGTCCGCCCGCTCGCGGGTGAGCCTGCCCGGGCTCGATTTGGTCGGCATGGACGGCATCGGTGAGCTCGCCCGGCGACTCGCGGCCTGACGCGGGCGTCGTGGTCGTGGCGGCGGGCGCCGGGGTGCGCGCCGGCCCCGGCGAGCCGAAACAGTTCCGGCCGATCCTCGGCGTCCCGATGCTGTTGCGCGCGTTGCGGCCGTTCACGTCCCACCCCGACGTCGGCCAGGTGATCGTCGCCGTGCCCCCCGGATTCGAAGCGCGACCCCCCGAGTGGCTGGGCAAGCTGGTGGGCGACCGGCTGGCGCTCGTCGCCGGCGGCGCCACACGGGCCCAATCGGTGCGGGCCGGCCTGGGGGCGCTGCCGCCCCAGGCCACCGTGGTGCTGGTCCACGACGCCGCCCGCCCGTTCGTGACTCGGGAGACCATCGACGGGGTGCTCGCCAAGGCACGCGCCGGCGTGGGCGCGGTGGCGGCGATACCGGTCAGCGACACCGTCAAAGACGTCGAGCAAGAGCGTATCACGAGAACCGTAGCGCGAGACCGTCTGTGGCGGGCGCAGACGCCGCAGGGGTTCCCGCGAGCGATGATCGAGCGCGCATACGCGGAACTCGCGAACGGCGATGCCACGCCGACCGACGACGCGGAGCTGTGCGAGCGCGCGGGCTTCCCGGTGGAGGTCGTCCCCGATTCGCCGTACAATCTCAAGGTCACGACCGCCGACGATTTCCGGGTCGCCGAGGCGCTGGCGCGTGAGCTGCGGTGACCCGCGTCCCCTTCCGGACGGACGAGGAAGTGACGGCCGCGCTTCCTCGGGTGGTAGCGCATCTCCGCGCGGGCGGGCTGATCGCCTATCCGACGGAAACGGTGTACGGCGTGGGCTCGCGGGCGCGGGGCCCGGACGTGCAGGCGGTGGCGCGCCTCAAGGGCCGGCGGCCCGACAAGCCGTTCCTGTTGCTGGTCGCCGACCGGGACATGGCAGAAGCGCAGGGCCTCGCGTTCAGCGAGTCGGCGAGCGCGCTGGCGCGGGCCTTCTGGCCGGGGCCGCTCACGTTGGTCCTCCCGGGGGGGAGCGGCCGGTTGCCGGACGTGCTGCGGGGCCCGGAAGGCGGGATCGCCGTGCGCTGGACGTCCCATCGCGGGATGGCCAGGTTGGTGCGTGCGCTGGGGGAGCCGGTGACGTCCACTTCGGCTAACTTGCCGGGGAGTCCGCCGGCGCCGGGCGCCGAAGCCATCGTGCGGGACTTCGCGCCGGCGGTCGAGGCGGGGACGCTGCTCGTCCTGGACGGCGGCGTCCTGGGAAACTCTCCCCCGTCGACCGTCGTGGACTGCACGCAGCCCACGCCCCGGCTGATCCGCGAAGGGGCCCTGACGCTCGGCGAGCTGCGACGCGCCGCGGGACAACTCGCTCCGTGACCGAGGAACCGAACACGAAACGCATCCTGCTGGTATGCACCGGCAACATCTGCCGCAGCCCACTCGCGTCGGCCTTGCTCGAGCGCGCCCTCGTGGAGCGCGGGATCGAGGGAATCGCCGTAGGCTCGGCCGGCACCGGGGCCTGGGACGGCGCCCCGGTCTCCGAGGGAGCCTATCTCGTAGGACTCGAGCGCGGGCTCGATCTCTCGGGCCACCGGGCCCGGCTCCTGACGCGCGAGCTCGTCGACGGCGCCGACCTGATCCTCACCATGGCGCGGCACCACCGGGCCCGCGTCGACGAGCTGGGCGGCGAAGGTCACGTGTTTGTGCTCGGCGAGTACGCCGGCCGCGAGGGGGACGACGCCGAGGTGAGCGACCCCTTCGGCGGCGACCTCGACGTGTATCGCGACACGTGCGTCGAGCTCGAGGCGCTCCTCCAGACGGCGGTGGAGCGCATCGTCAAAGAGTTCGCGAGTGGAAGTCAGCGCTAGCACGCGCCTGCTGGCGGTCCTCGGCGATCCGGTCGCCCATTCGCTTTCCCCCTCCATGCACAACGCCGCAATCCGCGTCCTGGGTCTGGACGCCGTGTACGTCGCGCTGCGCACGCCCGCTCCTGCCCTGGCGAGCGTGCTGGCCGCGCTCGCCGGCGTCGGGGGCGCAGGGAACGTGACCGTGCCGCACAAGGAGGCGGCGGAACGATGCGTCGCGCAGAAAACCGATGTGTGCGCGCGCGTCGGAGCGTGCAATACGTTCTGGACGGAGCACGGAGCGCTCGTGGGCGACAACACCGACGTCGCGGGAATCCTGGCCGCCCTGCGTCAGCTCGGCGCGGACGGTGCCGGCAGCTGGCTCCTGGTCGGCACGGGCGGCGCCGCGCGCGCGGTGGCGGTGGCGGCGGCCGCGGCGAACGCCGATCTCCACGTCTTGTCGCGCGACGCCGCGCGGGCGCGCGACTTCGCCGCGTGGGCCCGCGGTCACGGGACCCGCGCCGAGGCCGCGCGGGGCGAGCTCGACCCCGATATCGCCATCAACGCCACGCCCGCCGGCTTGAAGGACTCCGATCCCTTGCCCCTCGACCCGGAGAGCGCGGCCCGTTTGCATGCCGCCCTCGACCTCGTGTACGCCCCCGGCGGCACCCGGTGGGTGCGCACGCTGATCGCGGCGGGCGTGCGGGCGCAGGATGGCCGCGAGGTGCTGGTGCACCAAGGAGCGGCCGCGTTCAGCCGCTTCTTCCCGGAGCAGGCGGCACCCCTCGAGGTGATGCGCGCCGCCGTGAACCGCGCCCTTGGGGCGTGAGGCGGTCGAGCAGCTCCTCCTCCCGGCCGAGTGTATGCTGTGCCGTGCCCTCCTGTCGTTCCGCGATTCCGCCCGGCTGGTGTGCGACGTGTGTCGTCACCGCTGGCGCCCCGTTCGGCCGCCGTGGTGCGCCCGCTGCGGGCAGCCCGAGCCGTTGTTCGGCCCCTGCCGGCTGTGCGCCGAGTGGCCGGCGGCGTTCGGGGCGGCGCGATCCGCGGTGTGGCTCGACGCGGGCGCGCGCGACGCGGTCCACGCGCTCAAGTACGGCGGACTGCCGCGCATCGCCACGGATCTGGCTGCAGCGATGGCCGGCCTCGACGTGCCCGGGCGCGCGTCCGGCCTGCTCGTGCCCGTGCCGCTCTCGCGCGCCCGCTTCCGGGAGCGCGGCTACAATCAGAGCGAGCGCCTGGCGCGCGCCCTGGGTCGTCGCTGGCGGCGCCCGGTCGTCGACCTGCTGGTGCGCACCCGGGACACCGCCGCGCAAACGGCGTTGACACCCGAGGCGCGGCTGGCGAACGTGGCGGGGGCGTTCCAAGTGCGGAATGGGGAGTGCGGAATGCGGAGTGAACGGCCGCTTGAAAACTCCGCACCCCGCATTCCGCACTCCGCACTGGAACGGCCGCTGGTCTTAGTCGACGACGTATTCACCACCGGCGCCACGCTGGCCGAGGCGGCGCGCGCGTTGGAGCAGGCGGGCGCCGGCACGGTTTCGGCCGTGACCTTCGGCCGGGCGGTCGTGCCGGATTTCACCTAGGGGAGAGCCATGGCGGTGCGTGTCGGGATCAACGGGTTCGGTCGCATCGGGCGGAACGTCTTGCGGGCCGCGGTGCTCCTGAAGCAGCAGGCGCTCGAGTTCGTGGCGGTGAACGACATCACCGACACCAAGACGCTCGCGCACCTCCTGAAGTACGACTCCGTCCACCGTCGCTTCCCCGGCACGGTCGAGGCGCAGGGCGACGTGCTGGTCGTCAACGGCAAGCCCATCAAAGTGTCGGCGATCAGGGAGCCCGAGAAGCTGCCGTGGAAGGCGCTGGGGGTGGACCTGGTGCTCGAGAGCACGGGGCGGTTCACCGACCGGCCCGAGGCCGACAAGCACTTGGCGGCCGGCGCGAAGAAGGTGGTGATCTCGGCCCCGGCCAAAGGCGAGGACATCACGATCGTGATGGGTGTGAACCACCAGAAGTACGACCCGGCCAAGCATCACGTCCTCTCGAACGCCTCGTGCACCACGAATTGCCTCGTGCCGGTCGTGAAGGTCGTGCTCGACAACTGGGGTTTCCGGCACGGCTTCATGACCACGATCCACAGTTACACCAACGATCAGCAGATCCTTGACCTGCCGCACAAGGACCTCCGCCGCGCCCGGGCCGCCGCTCTGAGCATCATTCCGACGACCACCGGCGCCGCGAAGGCGACGAGCCTCGTGATTCCGGAAGTGAAAGGGAAGATCGATGGGATCTCGCTGCGCGTGCCCACCCCCGACGTGTCCGTGGTGGAGCTGACGGCCGAGGTCGAGAAAAAAACAACCATCCAGGAGGTGAACGACGCCTTCAAGCAGGCGGCCCGCTCGAGCCTCCAGGGCATCCTCGACGTGAGCGACGAGCCGCTCGTCTCGATGGACTACATCGGCAGCTTCTACTCGAGTGTGGTGGACGCACTCTCGACGACCGTGATCGACGGCACGTTCCTGCACGTGTCGTCGTGGTACGACAACGAAATGGGCTATTCCGCGCGCTGCGTCGACCTGCTCGCGCACCTCGCCCGCAAGTGAGCAAACGCAGCCTGCGCGATCTCCCGCCCGCGGCGCTGGACGGGAGGCGGGCGCTCGTCCGCGTGGATTTCAACGTGCCGTTCAAGGACGGCGCCGTCACCGACGAGACCCGGATCCGCGCCGCGGTTCCCACCATCGCCTACCTGCGGGAGAAGGGCGCGCGGGTCGTGCTGCTCTCGCACTTCGGTCGCCCCAAGGGCCCCGACCCGAAGGCGTCGCTCAACCAGATCGTGCGCGACGTCGAGCGCATCCTGGGAACGCCCGTCGAGTTCATCCCCGATCCGGCGACGGGCGTGGCGGCGAGCCGCCGCCTCCCGCGGGGCGGTGTGGCACTGGTCGAGAACACGCGCTTTTGGCAGGGGGAAGAGGCGAACGACGCGGCGTTCGCCCAGACGCTCGCCGCGCTGGGCGACTTCTACGTGAACGACGCCTTCGGCTCGGCCCACCGGGCGCACGCCTCCACAGAAGCGGTGGCGCGCCTCCTCCGGCCCGCCGTGACCGGTTTTCTGATGGAGAGGGAGCTTCGCTACCTCGGTGAGGCGCTCGACCACCCCAAGCGACCGTTCGTCGCGGTGCTCGGAGGGGCGAAGATCTCGGGAAAAATCGACGTGATCCAGGCGCTGCTCCCCAAGGTGGACGAGATCGTCATCGGCGGTGCGATGGCGAACACGTTCTTCCTCGCGATCGGATTCCAGGTGGGCGGCTCCCTCGTCGAACGCGACAAGGAGGACCTCGCGAAGGAGCTCCTCGCCAAGGCCGGGGCCAAGCTGATCCTGCCCCGTGGCGCGGTCGTGGCGCCGAGTCTCGCGCGCGCCGCCGAACGTCAGGAGGTGTCGAGCGATCGCGTCCCCGCCGACTGCGCCATCTTCGACATCGATCGCTCCACCCGGCTCGACTTCCGGGCCCGGATCCTGAAGGCCAAGACCGTCTTCTGGAACGGCCCGATGGGCGTGTTCGAGACGCCGCCGTTCGACGAGGGGACCCGCGCCATCGGGGAGGCGTTGATCGAGGCGGGGAAGCGCGGCGCCACGACGGTCGTGGGAGGCGGGGATTCGGCCGCGGCCGTGGCCGGGCTCGAGGACAAGCTCACCCACGTCTCCACGGGGGGCGGCGCCGCCCTCGAGTTCCTGGAAGGGAAGCCGCTTCCGGGCGTCGCCGCCCTCGAGGACGCGTGAGAAGACTGCTGTTCGCCGCCAACTGGAAAATGCACCTCGGGCCGGATGAAGCCCGAGCCTACGTGAAGGCGTTCCGCGCCCGCTACAACCGCCGTGAGGACCGCGAGGTGTGGTTCTTCCCGCCCGCGGTATCGGTCGAAGCCGCCGCCCAGACGGCGCGCGACCGCGGCGACCTGCTGGTGGGCACACAGGACGTCTACTGGGAGCCGAAAGGCGCATTCACCGGCGCGGTCTCCGCCCCGCTCGCTCTCCAGGCTGGGGCACGCGCGACGCTGATCGGCCATTCCGAGCGACGCCACGTTTTCGGCGAGACCGACGAAGACACCCGTCGCAAAATGGGCGCGGCGCTGGCGGCGGGACTGCTGCCGATGCTGTGCGTCGGAGAGACGCTCGCGGAGCGCGACGCGGGGCACACACTGGCGGTTGTCGTCCGCCAGCTCGCCGCCGCGCTGAGCGGTGTCGACGGCGCCGCGCTGTCGCGCGTCGTGGTCGCCTACGAGCCGGTGTGGGCGATCGGCACCGGCCGCACTGCGACCCCCGAGGACGCAGGCGCCGTGCATCGGGAGATCCGCGGCTGGCTCCACGGCCGCGGCGCCCCTGCGCCCCGGGTCCTCTACGGCGGAAGCGTGAACGCGAAGAACGCCGCCGCGCTCCTCGCCGAGCGCGAGCTCGACGGCGTGCTGGTGGGCGGCGCCTCGCTCGATCCCGAAGGCTGGGCGCAACTTGTGCAGACCAGCGCGGCGTAGGTATGTTCCCCGCCGCATGTACAATGTGCTGCTGATCCTTCTCACCTTCGACGCCTTGATCCTCACGACGGCGGTCTTGCTGCAGGCGGGCCAGGGCGGGGGATTGGCGTCGCTCGGCGGCGGCGCCGGTACGGAGCAGTTCATGGGTGGCCGGCAGGCGACGACCTTGCTCACCAAGATCACCTGGTGGTGCGCCGGCATCTTCCTGTTCGTCTCGCTGATCCTCGCCGTCCTGTCGGCGCACAGCGCGGCGCCGCGCTCGTTGCTCGAGGGAGGCGCTCCCGCGCCGGCCCCCGTGCAGCCCACGCCACTGCCGCTCCCTGCGACCGAGGCGCCGCAGAGCACGCCGCCGCCCAAACCTTCCAACCAGAGGCCGCCCCATCGCTGACCGTCACCCCGCCTACGTGCTGCTGGAAGACGGAGCGTCCTTCCCCGGCACCGCGCCCATGCCGTTCGAGCCCACCTATGCCGAGGTCGTCTTCACCACCAATCTGTCCGGCTATCAGGAGGTCTTCACCGACCCGTCCTATCTCGGCCAGATCGTCGTGATGACGGCCCCGATGATCGGCAACTACGGGATCAATCCCGACGACATCGAGTCCGACCGCCCGCGGGTCGCGGGCGTCGTGGTGCGCGAGCTCTCGGTGCAGCCGTCGAACTGGCGGTCCACCGGTGCCCTGGCGGACTGGCTCGCCGCCGCACACGTCCCCCTCGTCGCCGACGTCGACACGCGCCAGCTCACGCGCCACATCCGCTCGAAGGGCGCGATGCGCGGCGCCGTGGCGTTGGGCGAGCAGCCGAACGACGTCGTGCGTAGCGGGCTCGCCGCCAGCCCGTCGATGGACGGTCTCGACCTCGCCACCCAGGCGACCATCGGCGCCGAATACACCGAGGGGCCGGCCGACGCACACCGCCACATCGTGGCGTACGACTACGGGATGAAGCGCAACATCCTGCGATTGTTTCTCAAGAACGGGTGCCGCGTCACCGTCGTCCCGGCCGCCACGCCAGCGGCGCGCGTCCGCGAGCTCGCGCCCGACGGCCTGTTCCTCTCGAACGGGCCGGGAGATCCGGCGGCGGTGTCCTACGCGATCGCCACGCTGCGCGATCTGGCGGACGGCTCGCTCCCGATCTTCGGGATCTG
>QHTS01000269.1 GCA_003220905.1 Gemmatimonadota bacterium
TGGAACACGGCTTTCGTCGCGGCGTCGAGGACGGGCGAAAGCGCTACGATGGCACCGACGTTCAGGTCGCGGTTCGGCCAGCCGTCGAGCCGCCGGCCGACGCCCGGTGCCACCGCGTTGTCCACGGTCGAGTGGCAAAGCGCGCATGTGATCCCGAGCTGTGCGATCCGTCCTCCGGCCGTGACCTTCGCCTTCACGCCGACGACGGCGTCGCGTCGCAGCAGCTCGACGGTGGTGGCAGGGCTCGTGAGGTCGGCTCCCGCGAGGAAGCCCGGGGGCAGCCGCGCCGCGTCCACCTTCAGGCCGACCGCTAGCGCGGTGACGGGATCGACGGCGTTCTGCACGACCTCGTGGAGGTGCAGGACGTCCGTCCAGAAGGCCTCGTCGCCCCACGTTTCGTGACGAAAGATCTCGCGTCCGGCGGCGACGTCGCCGCCCACACTCGCCGGGGCGCGCTGCACCAGCGCGACGGCCGACGGCTCAGGCTCGGCAAGCCGCTCGTCGGCACACCCGGCGACGCTGAGCAGCGCGAGCCCCAGCAACAGGGGCTTGGAGTGCGGAACGATGGTCATAGGTTGGTCCTCCGTAAGCGGGTCCACAGGAGGTTGGCTTTGTATAGATAACAGTCTTATGCGTTACAAAGTCAAGACGCCTCCACCGCGCTATCCGGATTTCCAGCGGCATGCCCGGTCACCGGTTCAGGCCGGCAGTCGGCCCTTCAGGTCCTCTGGCTTGAACGGGCCGGGCTCGGCGATCAGCGCCCGCGCGTGGTCCACCTGTCCCCACGTGTTCCAGAGGAGCACGCCGCGCACCCGTCCGTCCTTCAGGTAGTAGACCACGCCTTCGCGGAACCGCTCTTTCCAGTCGGCGACCGTCTCGAGACGGGCGTCGACGTCACCGACCGCTTCGTAGCCCAGCTCGAACAGGTCGGAATAGAAAAACGGCAGGTGGTGATAGGGCGTCGCCCGACCGGCCATGTTGAGACCGGCGATGCGCCCCATCGTGTTGGCGTTGTCTTCGTGCTCCACGCGCAGTCGCGCGCCCAACGCGCGATTCTCGAAGCTCGCGACGTCGCCCGCGGCGTAGATGTCGGGCTGGCTGGTGCGGCAGACCTCGTCCACCACGATCCCGTTCTCCACCCGCAAGCCGGCCTGCTCCGCGAGCTCCACTCCCGGCACGATGCCGAGCCCGGCGACCAGCACCTCGGCCACGAGCTCACCGCTCACGGTCGTGCGCACCACGCATGAGCCGGCGCGCCGGTCGAGCCCCGCCATCCCCTCCCCCATCCGCATGGTGACGCCTTTCTCGCGGTAGTAGTCCACCAGGAACGCCGCCAGGTCCGCAGGGAAGACGCGCGCGCCGACCCCCGCCTCCGGGACCAGCATCGTGACGTCGCGCTGCTGCATCCGGAGCGCCGCGGCGACCTCGCTGCCGATGAACCCCCCTCCGATCACCGCGAAGCGCACGCTCTGGGTCGCGAGCGCACGCAGGCGGCGGTAATCGTCGAGGGTGCGGAAATAGATGATCTGGTCGGTCTTGAGGGGCAGGCGCCGCGGGGCGCCGCCGGTGGCGAGGAGCAGCTTCTTGTAGCGGTACACCGCGCCTCGGTCGTCCGTCGCGCTGCGGCCCCGCGGATCGACCGCCGTGATCCGCCGCCCGAGGTGCAGCGCGGCGCCGCTCGCCGCCGTCCCGCGCCAGATCTTCTCTTCAGGCTCCCCTTTCCACAGGGCTTTCGAGAGCGGGGGGCGGTCGTAGGGGGGATGCGGCTCGGCGCTGATCAAACCGACCGAGCCCCCGGGGTCCGCCTCGTGGAGGGCTTGGGCCGCGGCGTCGGCGGTCATGCCGCCGCCCACAATGAGATAGGTGTAGTCGGGCATCGGGCTCGGGCGTGGTCCTCTATGCGCAATATACGCTGCCGTTAGAGCGATTGGATCGAGAGCCCCGGGCGGTGTAACTTTCCGGCGTGCCAGGCACCGATCTCGAGCGCCAGATCGCCGCCATCGCGTTGCTCGACGAACCGATCAGGAGGGGTCTTTATCTCTACGTCGCCGAGCGGCGATGCGAGGTGGGGCGCGACGAGGCGGCCCGCGCGCTCCGCATCTCGCGGGCGCTCGCCGCCTTCCACCTCGACAAGCTCGTCCAGCAGGGGTTGCTCGACGCGAGCTACCGCCGGCTGACGGCCCGCCGGGGGCCGGGCGCGGGCCGGCCGGCGAAGCTGTACCATCGCTCCTCCCGCCAGCTCGACCTCTCGCTCCCCGAGCGCCGGTACGAGCTCGCCGGCCGCGTCTTCCCCCGCGCGTTGACGGCCGTCGCGCCCGCCGCTCGCAGCGCTCTGGAGCGTGCGGCCCGCGCGGAAGGTCGGCGGCTCGGCGCCGACGCACGCCGCCGCACCGCCGCGAGTGCCGGCACGGATCGCCTGCTCGCCAACACGCTCGCCGTGCTCGATGAATGCGGATACGATCCCGCACGCGTCAACGGCGAAGTGCGGCTCCGGAATTGCCCGTTCGACGCACTCGCCAACGAGTGCCGGCCGCTGGTCTGCGGGATGAACCTCGCCTTGTTGCGCGCCCTGCTCGCAGCGGCCGGCGCGCGCGGCACCCGGGTCGAGCTTCGGCCCCCGGAGGCCGGGTCATGTTGCGTGGTCCTGAAGACCCCGGCCCACGCGAAACGCTGACACCGTCCCACCTTCCCACCTCCCCCTCCCGCCTCCCTCGTCCTCCGGTCCTCGACTCAGTCGTCGTCCGTCGCCCGGCCCGGATGCTTCTCCCGCCGGCGATACTGTTTCACGGATTTGTGCACTTTGTGCGGCGGCGTCTTGAGCCGCCCCTTCACCGGCGCCTTCGGATTGGGGACGCGAATGGTGAGCTTCCGCTTGTCCTTGCGGCTCACGACGCGAGGCGCGCGCGGATCTGCTTCGCGTGATGCGCGCAGTGGCGGATGTGAAACCGCAGCCATTCAGGCAGGGTGAGATCGCCCAGTGCCGGGTTCTTCACGAACAAGTCGTCTCGACGGGCGGGAAGCAGATCGCGCCCCAGCGCGAGGAAGCGCGCCACGCCATCCCGGAGTTGCCGCTCCACTGTGCGGGGCTCGGGTCGCTCGGCAGGTCGCGTCATAGCCGGGGCTTCGCGGCCCGAGGGCGTCCATCCGATCTGCAGGACCAGGAAGTAGCCGAGCCGTTCCCGCACCGTGCGGGGCCGGCGCCGCATCGGCGGCTTGGCGCGGCGCTCCTCGAACACGCGGCCGCTCGTTTCGAGCGAGATGGCGAGGTGGTGGACGATCTGGGCCGGCGTCCATTTGCCGGGCGGCGCGCGGTGCCAGTCCGCCTCGGGCCGGCCCGCCAGGGGCCCGAGCACCACGTCGGGAATCGCGGTGAACCGCTCCAGCCTCATGGCAGCACCACGTCCGCCATCTGTCTGGCCTGCGCGGCCGCGGGCGACCCAGCGCGCGGCCGCTCTCGACAAGCGAGCGCGGCGCCGGCGAGGCAGCACGCGAGCAGGCGCGCGACTGTAGCGGCGAGCACCCTCATACCCAAGATTGTACGAGTGAATCTGCTGCGTCGCCACCCGATCGCGTTCGTGCTCATCGCGCTCGTCCTCCTTTCCGCGCTCGGCCCGCTGCCGCCGCTGGTGGACGCCGTGAGCGGCGCGCCCCCAGCAGACGTGGACCTCGTCCGTCCCATGCTCTATACCCTGCTGGCGCCCCTCTCGAACGTGCTCGACGCCCTCACGTTCCTGAGTCTCGAGCGGGCGAAGGCGTTGCTGCTCGGGTGGACGGCCGTCCTCGCCCTGTGGGGCCTGCTGCGGCGCGGCACCCCGCGGCGGCGGCTCGTCGTCGCGGCCCTCGGCCCCCTCGCGGTGGTTCTGTTGGGGGTCGCGGCGGTCGTGCTCCCGCGCCCCGTCCCGAGGCTCGTTGCCGCGGACTCGACGCTCACCGTCATCGACTACCACGCGCACACCGCGCAGTCGCATGACGGCCGCCGCGGCTGGACCCTCGCGGACCTCGCCGCCTGGCATGCGGCCCAGGGATTCGGGGCGTCGTACGTCACCGATCACAACGTGGTGTTCAACGGCGGGGTAGACGACCCGATCCGCCTGCTGCCCGGAGTCGAGTGGAGCGTGTACGACCAGCACATCGTCGCCCTCGGCGCCGTGGCGCCGGTCGAGCGCGGCGTGTACGGGCGCGACACCCGCGCCATGCTCGGCCTGTTCGGCGCACTCCACCGCCAGGGCGCGATCGGCATCGCGTCGCTTCCCGAGTATTGGCGGAACCACTGGGCCGAACTGGACGACTTCGTGGCAGCCGGAGCCGACGGCTTCGAGATCGTGAACTGCGCGCCCAAAGCGATCGGCTTCCCGGCGGCGGCGCGGGCGCAGGTCCTCGAGGTCGCCGAGTCGCACGACCTGCTGGTCGTGGGTGCGAGCGACAATCACGGTTGGGGCAAGGTGACGTGTGTGTGGAACCTCTCGAGCCCGAGCGCGCACGGCTACCGGTCGAATCGCGTGATCGCCCGCCCGATCGCGCTCGCCCAGGGCGAGTGGCAGCCGTGGACCGCCGCCTGCACGCAGCCGTGGCTGATGCTCGCGGGGCTGTCGTGGAGCGAGCGGTCCAGCTGGCTCACCTGGATTCTCGTGATCCTGATCTACCGCGCCGTGCCGCGGCGAGCGGGTGACCCGGGCGGGATCGGGATCCTGGCGCGCAGCCTGTCGCTCAAGATTCTCCGGCTGCGGCGTCCCCCGCCCGCGACCGGCTGAGCGGTGCCCGACCTTCGTCTGCTCCGCCCCGGCGACGAGGCCGCGCTCGACGCGTTCCTCGCGCGCCACGCCGACACGTCCATGTTTCTCCGGTCCAACGTGCGCTCGGCGGGGCTCACCGACCGGGGCCAGCCGATGCAGGCCACGTACGTCGCGGCGCTCGAGGGCGGGCGGATCGCTGGCGTCGCGGCGCACTGCTGGAACGGCATGGTGCTGGTGCAGGCTCCGGAGGGGGGCCATGCCCCCGTGGTGGCCCGCGAGGCGGTGCGGCGCTCCGGCCGCACGGTGACCGGGTTTTCCGGACCATGGGACCAGGTCGTCGCCGCGCGTGAGGCGCTCGGGCTCGGCACCGCGCCGACCGCCAAGGACAGCCGCGACGAGCTGTACGTGCTCGACCTCGCTCGCCTGGTCGTGCCGTCGGAGCTCGCCAGCGGCGCGCTCCGCTGCCGTCATCCGGCGGAACGCGAGCTCGAGTTGCTGGTGGACTGGCGCGTGCGGTTCGCGATCGAGGCCCTCGGCGCGACCGACGGCCCCGACCTGCACCAGGCGAGCACGGATGACGTGCGGCTGCAGCACGAGCGGGGAAGCGACTGGCTACTCCTCGCCGGCG
>QHTS01000270.1 GCA_003220905.1 Gemmatimonadota bacterium
CGAACAGTTCCTCCAAGCTCTTGACACACAATAGGTAAGCCCGTATGTTGGCCCCTCGTCTTGACTGCCCTTGGGCCCTTCAAGGGGGATGGATGACGAAGGCCGACCTGGTCGAAAAGGTCACCGCTCAAATCGCTCGCACCGCCGGTCCCCTCATTTCCAAAAAGGACTGCGCGCGCGTGGTTGACTCCTTTCTCGACGCGGTCAAAGCGGCGCTGGCCGAGCAGCATAACATTGAGATTCGCGGATTTGGCACGTTCAAGATCCGCCAGCGTAAGACTCGCATGGCGCGTAATCCGCGCACCGGTGACCCGGTGGAAGTCGCCGCGCGGCCCGTGCCTGTCTTCAAGCCCAGCAAGGAGTTGCGCGCCATGGTGGCGGAGGCGAGCGAGCGCGTCACACCCTGAGTGCCTCGTCCAGGAACCCAAGCTCGACCCAGCGGCCCGGACTAAGCGTCTGGGCCGCTTCGTTTTGCGCGGGGTAGAAGTCACACCCTCACACCTACCCGGAGTCCTTCGTGCGCCAGCTGCTCATGCTGCTCGTCGCCGTCCCGCTGTCCGCTCAGACCCCAGGGCCCGTCAAGTACGAAGTGTCGATTCCGGCGCCGGCGGCACGCCTGTTCCACGTGAGCGCCGAGTTTCCGACGCGCGGCAAGGACACACTCTTCGTGTCTCTTCCCGCGTGGAGCCCCGGCAGCTACGAGATCCAGAATTACGCGCGCTACGTGCGCCACTTCGGCGCGAAGAACTCGCAAGGCCAGCCGCTCTTCTGGGACCGGGTCGACAAAGACACGTGGCGCGTGGTGACCGGCAAAAGCGATCGCGTGACGGCGGAGTTCGACTACCTCGCCGACACGATCGACCTCTCACTCGCGCGCATCGCGGGTGACTTCGGGCAGTTCCTCGGCACGAATGTGTTTCTCTACGAAGAACGGCAGCTGGAGCGGCCGGCCGAAGTCCGGTTCACCCTGCCCGCGGGCTGGCAGGTGACGACGGCGCTGCGGAGCGGCGGGAACGGAGGGGAACCGTACACCGCGCCGAATTACCACGAGCTCGCCGACGCCCAGACCTTCGTGGGGAAGTACAGTCTCGATTCGCTGCAGGTGGACAGCAAGTGGATCCGGATCGCGGTGTGGCCGGCCGATGCGTACACGACCGCGGTGCAACGCAACATGCGGACCGCGGTCGAGAAGATCGCGAAGAGCGAGAATGCGCTGTTCAGCGGTCCGCCGTACGATCATTACACGGTGTTCTTCAACGTGATCCGCGAGCCGGTCAACTTCGGGGGCGGGTTGGAGCACAGCGCCTCGCAGTTCGACATCATGCCCCAAGGTGCGTTCGCGGACGCGGCCGGCAACTTCGGCGACTTCATGGTGCCGCTGATGTCGCACGAGTACTTCCACCTGTTCAACGTGAAGCGCCTCCGGCCCGCCGAAATGTGGCCGTACGACTATCACGTCGAGCAGTACACACCCTCGCTCTGGTGGTCGGAGGGCGTGACGGATTACTACGCCGATCTGACCAACATCCGTGCCGGCCTGTGGACGACGGCGCAGTTCCTCGACAATGCCGCGCAGGACATGCAGCAAGTCGAGTCCGCCCCCGAGCCGTGGAGCGAAGAGGACGGCAGCGTGGCGACCTGGATCCACGAGGTCTTCGTGAACAGCTCCCAGCTCTACTATCCGAAGGGCGCGCTCACCGGGATGCTGCTCGACGTGGCGATCCGCGACGCGACGGACAACCGCAAGAGCCTCGACGACGTCACGCGGACGCTCTACACGCGCTTCTACCAGCGAAACAAGGGCTTCACGACCGCCGACCTGCTCGGATTGCTCCGCGAGGTCGGCATGCCGGACGTGGATGGCTTCTACCAGCGCTATATCAACGGCCGCGAACCGCTCCCCTACGAGAGCGTGCTGCCGAAGGCGGGCATCGCGGTCGCCCGCCAGACCCAGTCCACTCCGTTCCTCGGCGTGAACGCCCAGCCCGGCGACTCCGGCAAGCTCGTGGTGCAGGGCGTCGTGCCCGGGAGC
Organism: Gemmatimonadota bacterium; assembly: GCA_003220905.1. Taxonomy (GTDB): domain Bacteria; phylum Gemmatimonadota; class Gemmatimonadetes; order Gemmatimonadales; family GWC2-71-9; genus AG41. The sequence continues at coordinate 2,033 of QHTS01000270.1, forward strand.
GCCGCCGAGGCCGCGGGGCTCGAGCCCGGCGATGTGCTGCTCAAGGTCGGTGAGGTCGAGACCCGGCCTGATCAAGACTGGGGGGTGAAGTTCCGCGACCGCTATCGCGGGCAGGCCGGGGCGCCGCTCGCCATCGGCGTGACCCGCGGCGGGCGGGCGCTGAGTCTGAGCACGCAGGTGCGCGAGCGCACCCTGGTGTCGTTCACCGTCAAGCCCGCGCCGTCGCCGAGCGCCAAACAGGCAAGGATCTGGCGCGGCCTCGCGACCGGTTCCACGGGCAACTGAGGGCAGCTATCTTGCCAGCGGGCATGGACACGACGCCGTCGGCGAGGGTGCGGGTGCGGGTGCGGTTTTTTGCGCGCTATGCGGAGCTCGTCGGACGCTCCGAGGCCGCGGTGTCGCTGCCGCTCCCGGCGACGGTGGGGGACGTGGTGCGGTGCGTGCGCGAAGACTTCCCCGGCGCCCGGGCGCTGCCCGAGCGTCCCCTTGCGGCCGTGAACCTCAAGCAGGTCAAGCTGGACGCGCGCGTGCGGGATGGGGACGAGGTGGCGTTGTTGCCGCCCATTGCGGGCGGATGATCAAAGCGGCATGCGGAGTGCGGAATGCGGAATGGATGGGCTGGGCTCGATCGCACGTTCGGTGGGCAGAGCACGTGTCGTTCCTGACGCGGGCTGCGATCTCCATTGACGTCCTGCTGGCGGACGTGTCCTCGCCCGGCCACGGTGGCACCTGCCTGTTCCTGGGTACCGTGCGCAACGGGCCCGACGAGCACGGAGTCACGGCGATCGAGTACTCGGCGTACGAAGAGATGGTGGAAGCCGAGTTCGGCCGGCTCCTGGCGGACGCGCGCGGTCGCTGGCCGGAGGCGCGCATCGCCGTACGCCACCGCCTCGGCACGATTCCCGTCGGGGAGGCGAGCATCGCGATCGCCGCGGCGGCGCCGCATCGGGCGCAGGCGTTCGAGGCCTGCCGCTACGTGATCGAGGAAGTGAAGCGGCGCGTGCCGGTCTGGAAGAAGGAGCTGCGGGTGGACGGGACCGAAGTTTGGGTCGATCCCTCCGGCCGTCCGACCGCAAAACCATCTCATGTCTGACGCTATCAACGACGCGCTGCAACGCCCGCTCGCCAGCCTCCGGCTGTCCGTGACGGACCGCTGCAACCTGCGCTGTCGCTACTGCATGCCGGAAGACGAGTACGTGTGGCTGCCGCGGACCTCGATCCTCACGTTCGAGGAGATGGAGCGGCTCACCGGCGTGTTCGCCGGGCTCGGCGTGCACAAGGTACGCCTCACGGGCGGCGAGCCGCTCCTACGCCACGACCTCCCGACGCTCGTCGCGATGATCGCTCACAACCCGCGGATCCGTGACCTCGCCATGACGACGAACGGTCTGTTGCTCGCGAAGCATGCGGCCGCCCTGCGGGCAGCGGGCCTGCAACGGCTGACCGTGAGCCTCGACACGCTGCGCCCCGAGCGCATGCTCGCGTTCGCCAAGAGCG
>QHTS01000271.1 GCA_003220905.1 Gemmatimonadota bacterium
GATATCGCACACCCCGACCGGCCGCCGTCCGCGCAGTTCCTGCTCGGCACCGACCCGTTCAGCCGGGACGTGTGGAGCCGGCTCGTATACGGGGCCCGCGTCTCGCTCGGCATCGGGGCCGTGGCGATGCTCGTCGCTGCAACGATCGGCACGGCGGTGGGCGCCGTGGCGGGCTATTTCCGACGCTGGGTGGACACGACACTCATGCGACTCGTCGACGTGGGCCTCGCAATGCCGCGCATCTTCGTCTTGCTGATGGCGGTCGCGCTGTGGGAGCACATCGCGCTGTGGGCGCTGGTGCTGTTGATCGGGCTCACCGGATGGTTCGGGACCAGCCGGCTCGTGCGCGCGGAGGTGCTCAGCCTGCGCGAGCGCGAATTCGTCGCCGCGGCGCGGGCGCTCGGTGCGGGAGCGGGGCGCGTCATCTTTCGCCACGTTCTTCCCAATGCGGCCGCCCCGATCATCGTCTCCGGGGCCCTCGGCATCGGCAACATGATGCTGCTCGAGGCGGGGCTCTCGTTCCTCGGCCTGGGCGTGCCCTCCCCGGCACCCAGCTGGGGCAATATGATCGCCGACGGCTGGCACAAGATGGCCATCGCGTGGTGGTCGTCGACCTTCCCCGGGCTCGCGATCTCGCTGGTCGTCATGGCGCTGAACGCGGTGGGTGACGCGCTGCGGGACGCACTCGACCCCCGCAAGGAGGCGGCGTGACGGAGCCCCTGCTCCGCGTGCGTGACCTCAAGACCTATTTCGTCACGGAGCATGGCAGCGGCACCGCGCGGGCCGTGGACGGCGTCTCCTTCGAGGTGCAACCGGGCGAGACGCTAGGGCTAGTGGGGGAGTCGGGGTGCGGCAAGACCGTCACGTCGCTCTCCATCCTCCGCCTCATCCCCGAGCCCCCCGGCCATATCCGCCCCGGGAGCTTCATCGAGTTCGAAGGGCGCAACCTCCTGACGCTCGAGCCCCGCGAGCTGCGGGCGATCCGCGGCAACCAGATCGCGATGATCTTCCAGGAGCCGATGACGTCGCTCAATCCGGTGTTCACGGTCGGCGACCAGATCGCCGAGGCGGCCATCGTCCACCAGCACTTAACGCGGCGCGCCGCGCGGACCCGCGCCATCGAGATGCTCAAGCTGGTCGGTATCCCGGACCCGGAGGAGCGGGTGGATCACTACCCCCATCAGATGAGTGGGGGCATGCGCCAGCGCGTGATGATCGCGATGGCGCTGGTGTGCCACCCCAAGTTGCTCATCGCCGACGAGCCCACCACGGCGCTCGACGTGACGATCCAAGCACAGATCCTCGAGCTGCTCGACCGGCTGCAGGCGGACCTCGGCATGGCGGTCATGCTGATCACGCACGACCTCGGCGTCGTGGCGGGAAGCGCCGACCGCGTGGTGGTGATGTATGCGGGCCAGGTCGTGGAGCAGGCGCCCACGCCCGCTTTGTTCGCGCGTCCGCTGCACCCGTACACCGAGGGGCTGCTCGCGTCCGTGCCGCGGCTCGACGCGCCGCCGGCCCGCGAGCACGGCCGCCTGCACGGCATCCCGGGTCAGGTGCCCGCCGCCACGGCCTGGCCGGACGGGTGCCGCTTCCATCCCCGCTGCCCGTACGCCTGGGACCGCTGTCGCGCGGAGGCGCCGCCCCTGCTCGACGCGGGAGGCGGAGGAGAGCCCGGCACGCACACCGTGCGCTGCTGGCTCCTCACCGACCCGCGGCGTCGCACGCCACACCCGTGACGCCCGCGCTCGTGGACGTGCGGGGACTCGTCAAGCATTTCCCGGGCGAGCGCGGGCTCCTCGGGCTAGGGCGGCCACGCGCCGTGGTGCGCGCGGTGGACGACGTGTCGTTCGCGATCGCGCCCGGCCAGACGCTGGGTCTCGTGGGGGAATCGGGGTGTGGCAAGTCCACCGTGGGCCGGACCATTCTTCGGCTGATCGAGCCCGACGCGGGGCGCGTCACCATCGACGGTCAGGACGTGGTCGCCCTCGGAGCGCGCGCGCTACGCGCGCTGCGGCGCCGGATGCAGATCGTGTTTCAGGACCCCTACGGCTCGCTCAACCCGCGCATGACGGTGCACCAGATGCTCGCCGAGCCGCTGGCCATCCATCGGATCGCACGCGGGGCCGAGGCCGAGCGCCGCATCGCGGCCCTGCTCGAGGAGGTGGGCCTCGATCCCAGCTTCGCGCAGAGCTACGCGCACGAGCTCTCGGGCGGGCAGCGGCAGCGCGTCGGGATCGCCCGCGCCCTCTCGGTCGAGCCGCACTTCCTCGTGCTCGACGAGCCCGTGAGCGCGCTCGACGTGTCGGTCCAGGCGCAGGTCCTGAACCTGCTCGCCGACCTGCAGCAGCGCCGCCGGCTCACCTACCTGTTCATCGCCCACGATCTCGCCGTCGTGAAACACATCGCGGACCAGGTGGCGGTCATGTACCTCGGCAGGATCGTGGAGCGCGCGCCCGCGCCCGCCCTGTACGCCGGCCCCCGCCATCCCTACACCACGTCGCTGCTCTCCGCCGTGCCGGTGCCGGACCCCAAGGCCCAGCGCCAGCGCATCGTGTTGACGGGCGACGTGCCGTCCCCGGCGCACCCGCCGCCCGGCTGCCCGTTTCACCCGCGCTGCCCGCATCCCAAGAAGGACACGCGCTGCCGCACGGAGCCACCGGCATTGCGCGAGGTTGCACCCGGGCAGCTCGCGGCCTGCCACTTCGCCGAGCAGCCGCTGTGACGCGCCGCGCCGCCATGCTCCGCGACGCCCAGCTCTGGGTGCCCGTCGCCGTTCTCATCGCCGGCCTGCTGGTCCTGTCGTGGATCCGCTAGCGCCGGCTCCCCCTCCGCTCGACGCCCGCCGCCTCGGGCGCCTACAGCTCGCGGGCATCGCCAGCGGCTTCACCGCAGGAGCCTGGCTGGGCGCGGCCGAGGCGCCGACCAAGATGGTGACGCTCGGCCTCTCACCCGTCGTGATCTCGCTAGCCATGGTGCTGGGGGTGTTCCTGGCGCGGTGGAGCCTGCCCGCCCTGCTCCGCGGGACGGCGGCGATCGGGGCGGACGTGCGGCAGGCGCCCCACCTCATCGTGTGGGCGGTGCTCGCCGGCTGTCTCTGGGCCGTCGCCAACACGCTCACCATCTTCGCTATCCGCGACATCGGCCTCAGCATCGCGTTTCCCCTGTGGAACGCGAACAGCCTGC
>QHTS01000015.1:0-436 GCA_003220905.1 Gemmatimonadota bacterium
GGACGAGGTCAAAGACCGGCTGCACACGCCCGGCACCGGACTCTCGGGCGGCCAGCAGCAGCGGCTGTGCATCGCGCGCGCGCTCGCCAACGAGCCCGAGGTGCTCCTGCTGGACGAGCCCTGCTCGGCGCTCGACCCGGGGGCTACGCAGCGCATCGAGGAGCTCCTGGTCGAGCTGAAACAGAGCTACTCGATCCTCATCGTGACGCACAACATGCAGCAGGCGTCGCGCGCGTCGGACTTCACCGGGTTCTTCTACCTCGGCCGCCTGATCGAATTCGGGCAAACCAAGCAGATCTTCACGAGGCCCGCGGACGAGCGTACCGAGGCCTACATCACAGGACGGTTCGGATGAGCGCCTCCCCCACGGCGGCACACCGCCACTTCCACGACGAGCTGTCGGAGCTGAAGGCCAAGCTCCTGACCATGTCGGGCG
>QHTS01000015.1:459-4391 GCA_003220905.1 Gemmatimonadota bacterium
GCCCGGGTGATCGCGGGCGATCACGCCGTCGACGCCCTCGAGCTCGAGATCGAGGAGACGGTCATCGACCTGCTCGCCACCCAGCAGCCGATGGCGCGGGATCTCCGGCTCCTAGTCGCGGCGACCAAGATCGCGAACGACCTGGAGCGCGTCGGCGACCACGCGGTCAACATCGCGCAGTCGGCGGAGCGGCTCCTCAAGGCTCGGCTGATCGCGCCGGAGCCCGAGCTCCTCGAGATGGCCCGGCAAGCGCGCGCGATGCTCTCCGGTGCGCTCGATGCGTTCGTGCGCGGCGACCCGAAGTTGGGCCGCGAGATCTGCCGGCGCGACGACTCGGTGGACGCCCTGCACCACTCCGTGTTTCGCATCCTGCTCACCCACATGATGGAAGACCCCCACATCATCGGGGCGGCCATGGATCTGTTCCTCGTGAGCCGCAACCTCGAGCGCGTGGCGGATCTCGCCACCAACATCGCCGAAGACGTCGTGTTCGTCGTGGAAGGAAAGACGATCAAACATCACGCGGAAGGATGATCATCCCCCCGCGGCGCCGCTCCAGGAATTCGGGATTCGCGAACAGCTTGATGAGCACCAGCCCGGCGACGAAGCCGCCGACGTGCGCCCAGACCGCCACGCCGCCCTGCGCGCCCGAGACCGCGCCGACGGTGCCGAACAGCAGCTGCAGCAGGAACCAGTAGCCGAGGATCACGTACGCGGGCAGCGTGACCGTCGTCAGGAAGAAGCCCAGCGTGAGCAGCGTATGCACGCGCACCCGCGGGTACAGCAGGATGTACGCCCCCATCACCCCGCTGATCGCCCCTGAGGCCCCGACCATCGGGACTCGAGAACCGGGATCGACGAGCATCTGGGTCGCCGCGGCCGCCACCCCGCACAGCAGGTAGAACACCACGAACCGCGTGTGTCCCATCGAGTCCTCGATGTTGTTCCCGAACACCCACAGGAACCACATGTTGCCGAGGAGGTGCAGCCAGCCGCCGTGCATGAACATCGAGGTGACGATCGTCCACCAGTTGGCCTCGGCGGTGAGCACGCACCGCAGCCCCTCCCCGAGCGGCACGGCAGTCCCCGGTGGTACCGTGTGCAGCACCTCGCCGGGGATCAGTCCGAGTTGGCAGACCGAACGCGCCAGGGGCTCCGCCGCACCGGCCCCTTGAACGAACAGCCACGCCAGGACGTTCAGGACGATGATGCCAAGGGTGATGACAGGTGTCAGCTCGGTGGGGTTCTCGTCCTTGTAGGGGAACACGCAGCAGAATCTAACCTCCCCAGCCTTGCCCCGCTCTGCCTTTTTGGCATTTTTCCAGGGCACGGCGCTTGCCAGTGCGACGAGGCGTTAGCAACGCGCATCAACCCCAGGATAAGGAGCGCTCGTCATGGCTGAGAAAATCATCGGGATCGACCTCGGCACTACCAACTCGGTGGTGGCGGTGATGGAGGGTGGCGATCCCGTCGTCATCCCCAACGCCGAAGGCGGGCGCGTCACCCCGTCCGTGGTCGCATTCACGAAGGACGGCGAGCGGCTCGTCGGGCAGGTGGCGAAACGGCAGGCCGTGACCAACCCGCAGAATACCGTATTCTCGATCAAGCGCTTTATGGGCCGGCGGACGAATGAGGTGGTGGAGGAGACGAAGCGCGTGCCCTACAAGGTGGTCGAAGGGCCGAACGGCCTCGCCTCAGTCGAGATCCAGGGGAAGCGGTATACGCCGCCCGAGCTCTCGGCGATGATCCTCCAGAAGATGAAGCAGACCGCGGAAGACTACCTCGGCCACAAGGTCGAGAAGGCCGTCATCACCGTCCCCGCCTACTTCAACGACTCGCAGCGCCAGGCCACGAAGGACGCCGGCAAGATCGCCGGCCTCGACGTGGTGCGGATCATCAACGAGCCGACGGCGTCGGCGCTGGCGTACGGCCTCGATAAGAAGAAGGAAGAGAAGATCGCCGTCTACGATCTGGGCGGCGGCACGTACGACATCTCCGTGCTCGAGCTCGCCGAAGGCGTCTTCGAGGTGAAGTCGACCAACGGCGACACCCACCTGGGCGGCGACGACTTCGACGCGCGCATCATGGAGTGGCTGGTGGCGGAGTTCAAGCGCGACCAGGGCATCGATCTGTCGAAGGACCCGATGGCGCTGCAGCGACTCAAGGAGGCCGCCGAGAAGGCGAAGATGGAGCTGTCGACCGTCATGCAGACGGAGATCAATCTCCCGTTCATCACGGCGGACCAGTCGGGGCCGAAGCACCTCAACGTCACGCTCACGCGGGCGAAGCTCGAGCAGCTGGTGGACGACCTCGTGAAGCGGACCATCCCACCGATGGAACAAGCGCTCAAGGATGCGGGCCTCAAGCCCACCGAGATCGACGAGGTGATCCTGGTGGGCGGCCAGACCCGGATGCCCAAGGTGCAGGAGATCGTCAAGGCGTTCTTCGGCAAGGAGCCCCACAAGGGCGTGAATCCCGACGAAGTCGTGGCGATCGGCGCGGCCATCCAGGGCGGCGTGCTGGCGGGCGAAGTAAAAGACGTGCTGTTGCTCGACGTGACGCCGCTGTCGCTCGGCATCGAGACGCTGGGCGGCGTCACCACCGTGCTCATCCCGCGGAACACGACGATCCCGACCAAGAAGTCGGAGGTGTTCTCGACCGCCGAGGACAACCAGACCACGGTCGAGATCCACGTGCTCCAGGGCGAGCGCCAGATGGCGATCGACAACCGCACGATCGGCAAGTTCCAGCTGACGGGGATCCCGCCGGCTCCGCGCGGCGTGCCGCAGATCGAGGTGACGTTCGATATCGACGCGAACGGCATCCTGCACGTGTCCGCGAAGGACAAGGCCACCGGCAAGGAGCAGAAGATCCGCATCGAGGCTTCGTCGGGGCTCGGGGACAAGGATATCGACAAGATGGTCAAGGATGCCGAGGCCCACGCGGCGGAAGACAAGCGGCGGCGGGAGGAGATCGAGCGGCGCAACCGCCTCGACACGCTGGTGTACGAGGTGGAGAAGAACTCGAAGGAGTGGGTCGACAAGCTCGACGCCGCGCTCAAGACACGGCTCGACAAGGCCGTGGAGGGGGCGAAGCAGGCCCTCCGCTCAGGCGCCGCGGACGAGATCTCCAAGGCACTGGAGGAGCTGCAGCAGGCCTACTCCGCCGCCGGCGCGTCGATGTATGCGGCGCAGCGCGGAGCGGGTGCTCCAGGGGGCGGGGGGGGCGCCGAGCAACCGGCCGGGGGCGAGGCGGCTGGAGCGGAGAAGAAGGACAACGTGGTCGATGCGGACTACGAGATCGTGGATGACGACAAGAAGAAGTAACACCCTCTAAACGGACGAAACGGCGATGCCGGTACGCACGCGGGATTGGTTGAAGTTCGGAACTCTGGTGGCGATCGCCTTCGTCTTCGGACTGGCGTTCGCGTCTACGCTCAACCTGCCGAAGAAGAGCGGGGCGGCGGAGACGGTACTCATGCCCTCCCCTGAGGCGGCGGCGCCGCTCGCCGCGCCGGGTCTCAAGGCGGCGAGCGATTGGTCGGACGCATTCGTCGCGGTCGCCGAGCACGTGAAGCCGGCCGTCGTATTCATCCGATCCCAGCACGTCGAGCGGGGCGACAACCAGCGGCTGCCGCCGGGATTCCAGGACTTCTTCCCGAATCTCCGCCGCCGGCCGCAGGTCGAGCAAGGCTCGGGGTCGGGCTTCATCGTCTCGGCTGACGGCTTCATCCTTACCAACAATCATGTGGTCGCGGGCGCCGACAAGGTGACGATCCGCCTGTACGACAAGCGCGAGTTCATCGCGAAGGTCGTGGGGACGGATCCCAATACCGACGTCGCCGTCATCAAGATCGAGGCGCGCGGCCTGCCGACGGTGGGCTTCGGCAATTCCGACTCCACGCGGGTCGGCGAGTGGCGCTCGCGATCGGC
>QHTS01000272.1 GCA_003220905.1 Gemmatimonadota bacterium
AGTCTCGTCCGCCCTGCGCGCCGACGAGATCTTCCAGACCCTGGTCCGTCGGGTCGGGCATGCGTTCGGCCTCACCCATTGCTCGTTCGTGCTCACGGCCCCGGGAGAAGACAAGGGACGCGTGGTCGCCGTGTACGAGAACCCGGCGATCCGCGACCTGCGGGTCGAGCTCGAGCGCTACCCGGAGATTCAGGAAGCGATCCGCACCGAACGGCCCGTCCTCATTCCGGACGTCCACGAGCATCCGCTCTTCGAGGCGATTCGCCGGCGCTGGCTGCAGCAGCGGATCGAGGTCAACGTGCAGTCGGCAGTGGCGCTGCCTGTGTTCGTGCAGGGCCGCGCCGCGGGGGTGTTCTTCCTGCGCACCGTGCAGGGGGATCCCCAGCTCCGCTCCCAGGACGTCGCGTTCGCCAATACGATCGCCCAGGCCGCGGCGCGGGTGCTCGAGAACGAGGAGCGCCGGGCGGCGATCTATCGGCGGCAGATCAGCGCCGGCGTCACCGACGTGCTCACGGGCTGCGCCAGCCTCGACGCGCTGGACCGCCGCCTGCGCGACGAGTTCGAGCGCGCCCGGCGCTATTCCCTGCGGTTCGCGCTCGTGGTACTCGACGTCGACCGGTTGCGGGACATCAACGAGCGGCTGGGCCAGCAGGCGGGCGACCGCGTGCTCGCGGATATCGGCGCCATGATGCAACGCGAGATCCGCGCCCCGGACTTCGTGGCGCGGTACGGAGGCGACGAGTTCGCGCTGGTGCTCCCGGAGACCGACACGCAGGGCGGCCGGCAGTTCGTGGAGCGGCTGCGGCAGGTGTTGGCCCGCCACACCTTCCCGGACCTCCCGCGCGGGCAGGTCCCGAGTCTCACCGCAGGCGTCGTCGCGTTCCCGCACACGGAGGTGCTGCGGCCCGAGGATCTATTCACACAGGTGGAGGCGGCGCTGGAGCGGGGTAAGAAGAGCGAGCCGGACCGGATCGGCGTCGCGAGTGGGAAGGGCTAGTCGAGCGTCTTGTGGAACCGTCGGACAGCGAGGACGATGAGCCCCACCGAAAATGCCAGCAGCACTACCACCTCCCGCCACAGCGCGTCCACCCCCACGCCCTTCAGCAGGATTCCTCGCAACACTTTGAGAAAGTGCGTCAGCGGCAGCAGGGCGCCGATCCACTGGAAGACGACCGGCATCGCCTGCCGCGGGAACATGAACCCGGACAGGAGGATGTTGGGCAGCACGAAGAAGAAGCTGACCTGCATCGCCTGTTGCTGCGTGCGCACGAGCGTGGAAATGAGCAGGCCGAGCGAGAGGCTGGCCACGACGAAGATCAACGCGATGGCGTAGAGCAGCAGCACGTTGCCGGTCAGGGGCACGTCGAAGACGACCCGGCCCAAAACGAGCACGGCGGTCATCTGGATGAGGCCGACACCCACGTAGGGCGCGATCTTGCCGAGCATCAGCTCCGTCTTCGTGATCGGCGTCACGATGAGCTGCTCGAGCGTGCCGCGCTCTCGCTCGCGCACGATCGCCATGGCCGTGATCAGAACCATCGTGATGGTCAAGATCACGCCCACCAGCCCCGGCACGATGTAATTGGGGCTGCGCAGTCCCGGATTGTAGCGCGGCCGCACGCGCGCCTCCACACGGGCAGTCGTGGCGCCGGCCCCGCGACGCAGCAGCTCGAGATTCCGCACCTGGGCGACGGCGGACGCGGCCGAGATGGCGGACTGGGACGCGAGCGGATCGGAGGCGTCGACAATCACTTGGATCGTCGCCGACGGGCCGCGCGCGAGGGCCCGCGGGTAGTCGTAGGGAACGATGATGCCGGCCTGCGCGTCACCGCGGTCGATCGCGCGATCGAGCGCCGACCGGTCGTCGACGTGCGCGACGATGCGGAAGTTGCCTGTATTCACGAACGCGGCGATCAAGTCCCGACTCTGCGGCGTGCGCGATTCGTCGACCACGACGGTAGGCAGGTTCCGCACGTCGGTCTGGATCGCGAAGCCGAAGAGCAGGAGCTGAACCACCGGGATCCCGATCATGATGCCCAACGTGAGGCGGTCCCGGCGCATCTGAATGAATTCCTTGCGGAACATCGGCCAGAAGCGCGCGATCACGACTCGGCCCGCTGCTGCAGGATGATGAAGGCGTCCTCGAGCGTCCCCCCCGGCCCGACCACCTGCGCCGCCACTTCGGCGGGCGTGCCGAGCGCGATCAGGTGGCCGCCGCTCATCATCGCGATGCGCCCGCACCGCGCGGCCTCGTCCATGTAGTGCGTCGTGACGATGACCGTCGTTCCATGCTGCGCCAAATCGTGGATCATGTGCCAGAAGTCCCGGCGCGCGGCAGGATCGACCCCCGCGGTCGGCTCGTCCAGGAAGAGCACGTCGGGCCGGTGCAGCAGCGCGCAGCCCAGCGCGAGCCGCTGCTTCCACCCGCCCGAGAGCTGCCCGGCCAGCTGCCCGAGCCGGGGCTGCAGGCCGAGCAAGGCGACCACCTCCGACACGCGGGTGGCGAGCGCGGCCTCGCGCAGCCCATAGATGCCGCCGTAGAACCCGAGGTTCTCGGCCGCGGTGAGGTCCTCGTACAGCCCGAACCGCTGGCACATGTAGCCGATGTGCTGCCGGATCCGCTCGGGGGCGACGCGTACGTCGATCCCGGCGACCACCGCGGTTCCCTCCGAGGGATCGAGCAGGCCGCACAGCATGCGGATCGTCGTCGTCTTGCCCGACCCGTTGGGGCCCAGCAGGCCGAACACTTCCCCCTCGTCGATCCGCAAGTTGAGATGCGAGACTGCCGTCAGCGTGGCGAACCGGCGCGTCAGGTCGCGGGTTTCCACGGCGGCCAGCGTCACGAAAGGAGCTCGATCTCGAGGGTCACCGGCATTCCCGCCTTGAGTCGCCCGCCCACGTCCTGGCTATCCGTCTCGACCTTGATCCCGAACACGATGTCGGCTCGTTCGCGCTCGGTTAGCGCCGCCCGGGGCGTGAACTCCGCACGCGATCCGATTTCCACGATTCGGCCTGAGAACGAGCGGTCGTAGCCGTCAAGCCGCACGGTAATGGATTGGCCGACCTTGAGCCGGGCAATGAACCGATCGCCCACGTATGCACGGATCCACGGGCGGTGCACGAGGCCGATGGAAACGACCGGCACGCCGGCCGACACCGCCTCGCCAGGATCGGCGAAGCGGGTCAGCACGACACCGTCCTCGGGTGCGATGACGGTCAGCTGCTCGCGGATCGCCTCGGTCGCGCGTAACCCGGCGCGCGCTGCCGCCGAGTCGCCCGTCGCGGCCCGGACCGCCTGGAGTCGGGCGGCGGCGGCGACGGCCGCGGCCCCCAGATTCTCGTACTGCTGTTCCGAGATGACGCCGCTCTGATGCAGCGGTGCCGCGCGGCGCAGGTCGTTGGCCGCACGCTGGCTATCGGCCACCGCGGCCGCGATCTCCGATGCGCGCGCGGCGGCGGCCTCCGCCTGCGCCCGGCGCTGGCTGATCAGTGCCTCGAGCCCCGGCTGCTCGAGCACCGCGATCGTGTCGCCCCGATGCACGGTGTCGCCTTCGTCCTTGAGGAGCCGCGCCAGCCGGCCGGACGCGAGGGGGGCGAGCTGGAGCTCGCGGATCTCGACGGTCCCGCTCACGCGCAGCGTGTCGCCGTGGCGGCGACACCCCGAGCCGAGGGCGACGGCGGCGAGCGCGAAGGCCTGCGCGGTTCTGCTCACGCTGCGCGCGACGTCAGCGTCGCGTCTTCAGCCAGTTGACGGGGTCGAGGGCGATGCCGCCCTGGCCCCGGATCTCGAAGTGCAGGTGGGGTCCCTGATCGCTCGACCCGCCCCCCACATGGCCGAGGATCTGCCCTTTGGTGACGCGCTCCCCTTTGGCGACTGTCGCGTCATTCAGGTAGCCGTAGAAGCTGTAATAGCCGCCGCCGTGATCGACCAGAACGGATTTGAGGTAGGTGCCGAGGGGTCCCGCAAGGCTCACGGTGCCGCCCGCGATGCTGCGGACGGGGGTGCCGGCCGGCGCCGCGATTCCGATGCCGTGCCACGGCAGGCGGGTGTTGTTCGGGCCTGTGGCGGTGCCGAACTGGTACACGATGCGCCCTTGCACGGGCCAGTCGAGCTGGCCCAGGTCCGCGGTGGTGATGGCGGCGGCGGCAGTGGCGGCGCCGCGGGCTTCCGCCTCACGCCGGGCGCGCTCGAGGGCCACGATGCGGTCGTTCAGGCTCTTCTCGTCGCGCTCGAGCTCGGACAGGCGCTGCAAGGCCTCCCGCGCACTGCGCCGCGTCTCGCGCAGCGACGTCTGCCGCTCGCGCTCGAGCGCCAGGTAGCGGTCCAACTCTTCCGTGCGCTCGTTCTTGCGCCTTCCCAGCACGTCGCGCGCGTCGACCAGCGTCTGCCGCTCCCGGCCGATGCGCCGCTGCAGCTTCGACATGTCGTTCGCCAGCAGGCGATCCTGCCGGCTCACCAGGTACAGGTACTTGTAGCGCGACAGCAGGTCGCCGAAGCTCTCCGCCGCGAGCAGCACCTGGTACCCGTACAGCGCCCCGCGCTTCGAGATGTCGACGAGGCGCCGCTCGAGCACGGCGCGCTTCTCGGCGAGCGCGTTCTGGGCGAGCAGCAGGTCGACGGTGGTCCGGTCGATCTGGTCCGACAGCGCATAGATCTGGCGGTCCAGCTCGTTCACGATGCGATTGGTGGTCTCTTTTTGTCGCTCGATGTTCGCGAGCTCGTCGGAGAGCGAGTGCACCTGCGTGCGCAGCCGCTCGAGCTGCTGCTCGACGTCCGACCGCTCGCGGCGGATGCCTTCCAATCGTTGCTGGTTGTCGCGGAGCTGTTGGTCGAAAGGCTGGGGGCGCTGGGAGGCAAGAGACGTAGCACAAAAGGCGTAGCACAACATCGTCACGCAAAAGCGTCGCGCAAAGACGTGGACGTATTGACGTTTCTGCGTGACGCCTTTGCGCGACGTCTTTGTGCTACGCATCCGCGTGACGCCTCATACTCTGCGCAAATGCCTGCCAACCGAGGCGGCACTCCCAAACAGGCCAATGAGAGTACCGAAGCCAACAATGGCGAGCGCCTGCACGGTGGAGAAGAACGCCGCCTGGATGAGCCAGCGGTTGATGAGGGTGTACGCGCCGTAAGAGAGCCCGACCGCTACGAGTCCGCCCAGCATCCCTTTGATCGCCCCTTGCAGCAGGAACGGGCGGCGGATGAAGCCGTTGGTGGCGCCCACGAGCCGCATGATGGCGATCTCGCGGCTGCGCTGCAGCACGGCCATGCGGATCGTGGTGCCGATGATGATGATGGCCACCACCGCGAACGCCGCGCCCACCACGAGCCCCACGGCCGCGGCGATCTGCCGCAGCCGGTCGAGCTTCTCCACCCAATCGCGCCCGAACCGCACGTCGTCCACGAACCCGAACCCGCGTAGCCGGTCGGCGACGTCGTTGACGTGCTCGGCGTCGCGGAACCGGGGCTTGAGCTTCACCTCGATGGACGCGGGGAGTGGATTGCGCTCGAGCTCCTGCAGCACGTCGCGGAACTCGACGAGCTCGGCCCGCGCTCGCGCCAGCGCCGAGTCCTCGCTCACGTAGACGGCCGAGTACACTTCCGGGAACGCCTCGATGTCCTTTTCGGCGAGGGTGATGGATTCGATCGGCGTGCCGGGCAGGAGGTAGGCCACGATCTCGACACGCTCGGCTACCCCGCGCAGCGCATCCTGCAGGTTCACGGCCACGAGCCCGAACAGGCCGACCACGAACAGCGAGAACGCGATGGTCGTCACCGAGAGCGCCGAGAGCAGCGGGGCGCGCCGGAAGGCGAGCAGGGCTTCGCGAATCGTCAAATTCACGGCGTCGCTGCCTGGTCGCGGGGCTCGTCCACGGCGGAGTCGTACACCAGCGCTCCCTCCTGGAGCTCGATCACGCGGTAGGGCGCCTGGCGCACCAGGTCGAGGTCGTGCGTGGCCATCACGACCGCGGTGCCGCTGGCGTTGATGTCGCGCAGCAGCTGGAACACGCCGCGCGTGGCCCGCTCGTCCAGGTTGCCCGTCGGCTCGTCGGCGAGCAGAACACTCGGTTCGTTCACCAGCGCGCGCGCGATGGCGACGCGCTGCTGCTCGCCGCCCGACAGCTCGCGGGGGTAGGCTTGCGCCTTGGCGGCGAGCCCGACCTGCGTGAGGACCCGCATCACGCGCGCCGGGATCGACGAGCGCCGTGCGCCGGTCACTTCGAGCGCGAAGGCGACGTTCTCCTCGGCGGGGCGGTCCTCGAGAAGGCGGAAATCCTGGAACACGATGCCGAGGCGGCGGCGTAGCATCGGGACGTCCCGAGGCCGCAGCTCCGCCACGTTGAAGCCCGAGACGCGCACCTCGCCGCTCGTCACCGGCTCTTCGGCGTAGACCAGCTTGAGGACGGTGGACTTGCCGGCGCCTGAGTGGCCGGTGAGGAACACGAACTCGCCCTTCGCGATGTGGA
Source organism: Gemmatimonadota bacterium (assembly GCA_003220905.1). Classification (GTDB taxonomy): domain Bacteria; phylum Gemmatimonadota; class Gemmatimonadetes; order Gemmatimonadales; family GWC2-71-9; genus AG41. Next base: position 6,469 of record QHTS01000272.1, read on the forward strand.
ACGACACATCCTTCAGGGCGAGCCCCCCCTTGGGGAAGGCCTTGAAGACATTCGTGAACTTGATCACTTACAGCTGCGCCAGGGCTTGCGCGAAGTCCGCGATGATGTCGTCGGCGTCCTCCAGTCCGATGGAAAATCTCAGGAAGCCGTCGGCAATGCCAGCCCGTGCCCGGGCGTCGGGCGTGAGCATCGCGTGCGACGTGAGCCGCGGCTCGGACACGAGCGTCTCGACGCCTCCGAGACTCGGCGCGTGCGTCGCGATCGTGAGCGCGCGCAGGAACCGCTCCGCCGCCCGCGCGCCCCCCTTGAGCTCGACCCCCAGCATACCC
>QHTS01000274.1 GCA_003220905.1 Gemmatimonadota bacterium
TCCCTGGCGGCGTTGCGGATCGCCAAGCTCAGGGGCGCCCGCGTCATCGCCACGTCGTCCAGCGCCGCCAAGCTCGAGCAGGCGCGCGCCCTCGGCGCGGATGTGACGCTCAATCACCGGACCGAGAAGGTCTCGCAGCAGGTGCGCGCGCTCACCGAGAAGCGCGGCGCCGACGTCGTGATCGACAACGTCGGCGAGGCGACCTGGGATGAGTCGCTCCGCTCGCTCGCGCGCGGTGCGCGGCTCGTGAGCTGCGGCGCGACGACGGGGCCCAAGGTCGCGCTCGACATCCGCCGGTTGTTCTGGCATCAGTGGAGCATCATGGGTTCCACCATGGGCAACGACGCCGAGTATCGCGAGATCGTGCGGTTGCTCGGCGCGGGTGAGCTGCGACCTATCGTCGATCGGGTGTTTCCCTTCGCCGAGGCGCGCGCGGCGTTCGAGCGATTGGAGCGGGGCGAACAGCTTGGCAAGATCGCGGTTGCAATCTCCCCAGCCTGAAGCCTGGGCTCGGGCGTTGCACTATCCTGAAGGACACTCCCGCTCGACAGCGCCGCTTCGCTCCGTGTGCTTCAGCACAGTGTTGGCCGAGCCCAGGCTTCAGCCTGGGAACAACATGGGCACCGACAATCAACCAACCGTCAAATGGAGTCTGAGGGCGCGCGACCGCACGTTCCCAGGCTCCCTCGCGTAAGTACTGCCCCCACCCCCAGTTAGCGGGCGTTCTCGCGTTGCCTTTCACGACCTAAGTGATTATTTTTTGGCAACTTAGGCAGTCTCGCCGAGCCTTGCTGACACCCGACATCTAACACCTAACACCTGGTTTCATGACCGCACCGAACGCCCGCGAACGGATCGTCCCGCGCCTCATCGAAGACGAGCTCAAGGAGTCGTTCCTCGATTATTCGATGAGCGTCATCGTGCAGCGCGCGCTGCCCGATGTCCGAGACGGACTCAAGCCCGTGCATCGCCGCATCCTGTACGCCATGAACGAGCTCGGGCTCGTCCCCGGCCGCCCCTATAAGAAGAGCGCGACGGTGGTGGGCGACGTGCTCGGCAAGTATCACCCGCACGGCGACGTCGCGTTGTACGACTCGCTCGTGCGCATGGTGCAGGACTTCTCGCTGCGCTACCCGCTGGTGGACGGTCAGGGAAACTTCGGCTCGGTGGACGGGGATCCGCCGGCCGCCTATCGCTATACCGAAGCCCGCCTGACACGCATCGCGATGACGATGCTCGACGATATCGACAAGAACACCGTCGACTTCGTCCCCAACTTCGACGACCGGCTGCAGGAGCCGACGGTGCTCCCGGCGCGGCTGCCCAACCTCATCGTGAACGGCACGTCCGGCATCGCGGTGGGGATGGCGACCAACATTCCGCCGCACAACCTCGGCGAGGCCGTCGAGGCCATCAAACATCTGGTGGATCACCCGGACGCGTCGGTCAAGGATCTCCGGAAGTTCATCAAGGGCCCGGATTTCCCGACCGGCGCGATCATCTACGGTCGCGAGGGCATCAAGGAGTGCTACGAGAAGGGGCGCGGCCGGATCGCGATCCGCGCGCGCGCCACGGTCGAGGAGCGGGAGTCGACCGGGAAGCAGCAGATCGTCGTCACCGAGTTCCCCTACCAGGTCTCCCCCGACCGCGTGATCGAGCAGATCCGCGACCTGGTGGTGGCGAAGAAGCTCGAGGGGGTCAGCGATCTCCGGAACGAATCCGATAAGGAAGGCATCCGGGTCGTGATCGAGCTGAAGCGGGACGCCGTCCCGATGGTGGTCCTGAACCAGCTGTACGCGCACACGCAGATGCAGACCACCTTCGGCGCGATCATGCTCGCCCTGGTCGACGGCGCGCCGAAGGAGATGAACCTCAAGGAGTTGCTCGAGCACTTCATCGAGCATCGCCACACCGTCATCACCCGCCGCACCGAGTTCGAGCTGAAGCGGGCGCAGGACCGCGAGCATATCCTCGAAGGCTTGAAGATCGCCGTCGACAACATCGACGAGGTCGTGAAGATCATCCGCAAGTCGAAGGATACGCCGACGGCTGACGCCAGCTTGCGCAAGCGCTTCAAGCTCTCCGAAAAGCAGTCGGCGGAAATCCTCAACATGCGGCTGGCTCGGCTCACCGCCCTCGAGATCACGAAGCTCGAGGAGGAGCTGAAGGAGGTCCGCAAGTTCATCAAAGAGTGCAAGGAGATCCTCGGGTCGAAGCCGCGGCGCTTGAAGATCCTCAAGGAAGAGCTCTCGGAGGTGGCGCACGGGTTCGGCGACGAGCGGCGCACCGAGATCGTGGCCGACCAGGGCGAGTTCTCGATCGAAGACCTGATCGCGGAAGAGGACATGGTGATCACCGTGTCCCACGCGGGCTATATCAAGCGGCTGCCCGTCTCGGCCTACCGGCGCCAGCGGCGCGGCGGCCGGGGAGTGATCTCCGCCCATACGAAGGAAGACGACTGGGTCGAGCACCTGTTCATCGCGTCGACCCACGACTACGTGATGTTCTTTACCCAGCAGGGGCAGTGCTACTGGCTCAAGGTGCACGAGATTCCGCAGGCGGCACGAGCCGCGCGCGGGAAACCGATTGTGAGCTGCATCGCCATGAAGCCCGACGAGCGCCTCGCGTCCTTGGTGCCCGTGCGCGAGTTCTCCGAGGACCAATACCTGCTGTTCGCGACCAAACAGGGCGTGGTGAAAAAGACGCGGCTGTCGGAGTTCGGCAACCCGCGCTCGGTCGGCATTCGCGCGATCAACATCGAGAAGGGCGACGAGCTGATCGACGTGCAGGTGACAGACGGGCGCAACGATATCGTCCTCGCCACGCACCACGGCATGAGCATCCGGTTCCACGAGAAGGACGTGCGGGACATGGGGCGCACGGCCACCGGGGTGAAGGGGATCGAGCTCGACAAGAAGGACCAGGTGATCGACATGGTCGTGGTGCGTCGCAAGTCCACGCTGCTCACGGTCACCGAGAAGGGCATGGGCAAGCGCTCGGAGCTCGACGAGTACCGCGTACAGCACCGGGGCGGCCGTGGCATCATCACGCTGAAGCGCGCCGACAAGACCGGCAACATCGTCGCTCTCAAGGAGGTGCTCCCCGACGACGAGCTGATGATGATCACCAAGAAGGGGATCATGATCCGCGTGCCGGTCGAGGGCATCCGCATTTCGGGCCGCAACACCCAGGGCGTGAAGGTCATGAATCTGGCCCCGGGCGATCTGGTGGTGGACGTGGCCCGGGTGGTGAAGGAAGACGAGGCGGATGACGGCGAGGGCGACGCGGACGACGACGGCGCCCCGCGGGTTTCCGCCAAGGCCAAGAAGGCCCCGCCAAAGACGAAGGCGAAGCCGACGAAGAAGAAAAAGTAGCGTGGTCAGCGCCCAGGACGTCCGCGAGGCGGCCGCGGGGCTCGCCGGGGTGGCGGTTCGCACACCCCTGCGCTTCGTCGAGCCTCTCAGCGCCTACCTGAAGCTCGAGAGCCTCCAGCCCATCGGCGCGTTCAAGCTGCGGGGGGCTTATACCGCCATACGTCGTATGCCGTACGACGTACGACGCAATGGCGTGATCACGTATTCGAGCGGTAATCACGGGCAGGCGGTCGCGTATGCCGCCCAACTCGTGGGAACCCGCGCCGTGGTTGTGATGCCCGAGACGGCGCCGGCGGTGAAGGTCGCGGGCGTGAAGAAGTGGGGCGGCGAGGTGGTGCTCGCAGGTCGCACGTCGGACGACCGGCAACACGCGGCCGAGGCAATCGCCGCGCGGGACGGTCTCGCCATTGTGCCTCCGTTCGACCATCCGGACATCGTGGCAGGGCAGGCCACCGTGGGGCTCGAGATCGCCGAGCAGCTTCCGGACGTCAGGACCGTAGTGGTCCCGGTCGGCGGGGGCGGCCTGATGGCGGGCGTGGTGACCGGGCTGGCGGCGGCCGGCAGCCACGCCACGGTGTGGGGGGTCGAGCCCGCCGGCGCCCCGAAGCTCAAGCGCTCGCTTGAGGCCGGCCACCCGGTGCGGCTCGAGCGGACCGCCAGCATCGCGGACGGCCTGATCACGCTCGGCGTGGGTGCGATCCCGTTCGCGCACCTCGCGGCGCAGCGCGCCCGGGTGGCGGGCGTGGCGCTCGTGGAAGATGACACGCTGCGGGAGGCGGTGCATTTTCTCTGGCAGCACTGCCACCTGGCGGTGGAACCGTCGGGCGCCGCGACCACGGCCGCGGTGCGCTCCGGCGCCGTCCACCCCGTCCCCCCCACGGTGCTCGTGGTGAGCGGCGGCAACGTCGATCCCTCGCTGCTCGAGGACTGAAGACCCGATGCCCGAGCCCGCCGCCAAGATTCTCGTCGCCGACGACGATCAGTCGCTGGTGCGGACCTTGAGCTGGATCCTCAAGGAGAACGGATACGACGTCGTCACCGCGCCCGGCGGCGAGGGGCTTCTCGGGAAGCTCGAAGAGGAGCGCCCCAACCTGCTGCTCCTCGACATCATGATGCCGAAGGTCGACGGGCTTCAGCTGCTCGCGAGAATGAAGGCCGACGATCGGTTCCGGGACGTTCCCGTGCTGATGATCTCGTCGATGCCTCCGGAAGAGGCGACCGTCAAGTCGCTGGGCCTGGGCGCGGCGGACTTCATCTCCAAGCCGTTCCGGGTGCGGGAGCTCCTGGCGCGCGTGAAGGCCCACATCCGCTCGGCGCAGGAGCTGGCGCGGGCGCGCGACGAGGCGCAGAGCCGCGCCGCCATCGTCGACATCCTCCACGAGGTCACGGACTCCCTCAAACCCGACGAGATCTATCACATCCTGGTGCGGCGCGTGGCGCGCGTCCTGCAGATCTCGAAGTGCTCGATGGTCCTCGCCAAGCCAGGGGACCAGCTGGGCGTGGTCGTGGCGGCCTATGAAAACCCCATGCTTCGCAATCTCCAAATCGAGCTGGTCCGCTACCCCGAGATCCAGCGGGCGCTGACCACGAGTCGCTCGGTGCTGGTCGAAGACGTGGCGGCGGATCCGCTGTACCAGGAGGAGCGCGTGCGGTGGCGGCGCGAGCAGATCACGGTGCCCACCCGCTCTGCGGTGGCGCTGCCGTTCTCCATGAAGGACCAGCAGCTCGGCGTGTTCTTCCTGCGGACCACCGGCGAGGATCCGCCGCTCACGCGCGCCGACGCCCAGTTTGCGGAGACGGTGATCCGCACGGCCGTCGCTGCGATCGAGAAGGCGTACGATTTCGAAACCGCGGTGTCGGACAAGAAGCGGCTCGAGAAGCTCGCGGCGACGGACGCGCTCACCGGCTGTTTGAACCGCCGCGCCCTGTCGGAAGAGCTCGAGGCGGAGCTCGACCGCGCGCGGCGCTACAATCTCGCGCTGACAATCCTGCTCGCGGACATCGACCGGTTCAAGCTGGTGAACGACACGCGCGGCCACATTGCCGGGGATTCCGTCCTGCGCCAAGTGGGCGAGATCCTGCGACGGGAGGCGCGGTCGGTGGACCTGGTCGCCCGCTACGGCGGGGAGGAGTTCGTCGTCGTCATGCCCGAGACGGCGCTCCACGGCTCGGCCATCTTCGCCGAGCGCCTGCGGCGGCGCGTGATGCACCACGACTTCGCCGACCCGGGCGAAGACCCCCTCAACCTGACGATCTCGATCGGGGTGGCGTCCTTTCCCGACGACCGCGTCACCAGCGCCGACAGCTTCGTGGCGCTCGCCGACCAAGCCCTCTATCGCGCGAAGAACGAAGGGCGCAATTTGGTGCGTCAATGAGCGAACGTCGCTGTCCCAAGTGCGGGACCGTGTACGCCGACAGCGCCCGATTCTGCCCCCGCGACGGCAACATGCTCGTGGAGGTGCAGGCGAAGCCCGCGACGCCTCGGCCCCCCCCCGCTCCCCCCTCGGCCGGCGGCACCGCCGTCCGCACGCCCCCGCAGGCGAAGCCGGGGCTCGACCGCGCCGCCTCCCTTTTGGGAGAGGTCCTCGACTCGCGCTACCAGGTCCAGGAGAAGCTGGGCGAAGGGGGCATGTCGTACGTCTACCTCGCCCGGGAGGTCTCGACCGGGCACGACGTGGCGATCAAGGTGCTCTCCCCCAAGCTCGCCACCGACCGGAGCTCGGTGGAGCGGCTGCGACGCGAGGCCGGGCTCGCCATGCGACTCGACCATCCGAATGTCTGCCGCATCCTGCGCCTCGGCGAGTCCGAGGATGGGCTGATCTACCTGGTCATGCCGTTCCTGAAGGGCGAGCTGCTGTCGGACCGCGAGGTGAACGGCGGGCCGATGAGTCTCGCCGCCGGGGTCGACGTGCTGCGGCAGGTGTGCGCCGGCCTGCACCACGCGCACGAGCTCCAGATCGTGCACCGCGACCTGAAGCCCGAGAACATCATGCTCGTGGCCGAGGCCAACGGCCGCGACCGGGCGGTCGTCATGGACTTCGGCCTCGCGAAAGAGCGCCGCGCCGATCCGGCCATTGCGAAGCTCACGGCGACCGGCATCATCCTCGGGACGCCGGAGTTCATGAGCCCCGAGCAGATCCGGGGCAAGCCGCTCGACGCCCGCTCCGACATTTACGCCCTCGGCATCGTCGCCTTCGAGATGTTCACGGGCAAGCTGCCGTTCCAGGGGCGGAACGCCCAGGAGATGATGATCGCCCGGCTGCGTGGGCAGCCGCAGAAGCTGCGCCAGCTCCGCGCCGATCTCTCGGAGGGCCTGGAGAGCGCGCTGGCCCGCGCGCTGGAAGCGAACCCCGACGCGCGCTACAACACCGCGCTCGAGTTCGCCGACGCCCTCACCGCATCCCACGCCGGCGGTTTCCTGTCGAAGATCAAGGAGAAGCTGAAATAAGGCGCTTCCCCGCCTTCGATCCGCCCGAGTACCTCGAGTGGAAGCCGGACCCCGCCCTCGTGCGCGCCTTCCGGGAGACGACCGAGCGGGATCCCGAGCGGGCCGCCGCCGTCGCACGACTCCCGGTGGAGCCCAAGCTCGGGCTGTACGCCGGACTGCTGCGCGCGCGGCTGCACGACATTCAGCTCAAGCGCTGGGTGCGCACCGGCGTCATTTCCAAGGCGTGGCTCGGCACCGGGGAGGAGGCGACGACCGTCGGCCCGGTGCATGCGCTCGAGCGCGGTCGGGACGTGGTCGCGCCGATGATCCGGAACGCCGCGGCCTGCTGCGAGCTGGGGCTGCCCGTCAGCGACATGCTGCGCGCCTATCTCGGCAGCGAGGACTCGCCGGCGCGCGGCCGCGACCTCCACGTCGGCGCTTGGGCGCAGGGCGTGCTGCAGCCCATCTCGCACGTGGGCGACATGGTCCCGGTGACCTGCGGCATCGCGCTCACGTTCAAGATCCGGCAGGAGCCGCGCGTCGCCCTCACCTGGGTGGGCGACGGCTCTACCAAGACCGCGGCGGCGCACGAGGGCACGAATTTCGCCGCGGTCCAGAAGGTTCCTGCGATCTTCATCATCCAGAACAATCAGGTCGCCCTCGGCACCCGGCTCGACCAGCATCACTTGCCCGGCACCTTCGACGACTGGGCGGCGAGCTACGGCATCCCGGGCGCCGCGTTCGACGGCAACAACGTGCTCGACGCGTATGCGGCGACAACGCTCGCGGCCGAGCGCTGCCGCCGGGGCGAGGGACCGGCGCTCCTCGTCGCTGAGACATTCCGGATGGGAGGGCACGCGACCCACGACGAGCGCGAGGCGCGCGACACCGTCCCCGCCGCGCTGTTCGAGCACTGGGGCAAGCGGGATCCGATCGGGATGTACGAGGAGTACTTGAAGGCTGACGGGATCACGGTGAAGCGGCTCGAGGAGATCGAAGCGGCGGTGACGGCCGAGGTCGAGCGCGCCGCGGAACAGGCCGTGCAGAGCCGCGACAGGATGCCACCTGGGGAGAGCGCGTTGGAGGGCGTGTACGCGAGGCAGGGCCGGTAGGGGCGAACGTCCGGCAGGGGGCGGGGTAGCGATGCGGGAGGAAATGACTCCGATGAATCGTCTGCTCGTGCTTGCGTCGGTCGTCCTCGCCTGCGCGATCCCGGCGGAGGACAACACGCGCCCGCCCCCCCCGCCTCCCCCGCCTCCCCCGCCCCCCCCGCCCCCCCCGCCCGGTGTCCAGGACACCATTCTCATCGCAGGGCACGCCCTGTACGTGCCGCACGGCTTCACGGTCAACCTGTTCGCCGAAGGTGTGAATGGCGTTCGCTACCTCGCGCTCGGTCCCGGTGGTGCGGTGTACGCCTCATTGCCCGCAGGCCAGATCGTCCGGCTCGTAGACGCCAATGGCGATGGGGTGGCCGACGCGCCGGCGCAAACCGTGCTCGGCGGCCTCAACGCTCCCTTCGGCATCGCGTTCCGCGGCGACACCATGTACTTCGCCGAGCAGACCGCCGTGAAGCGGCTCGACCCGGGGGCGACCGCACCGCTCACCCTGGTCTCGGGCCTGCCGAGCGGCGGCCACGGCACCCGCACCCTCGTGATCGGCCCGGACGACCTCATGTACGTCGCCGCCGGCTCGTCGTGCAACGTGTGCGTCGAGGCGGCGGGCGACTCGATGCGAGCCGCGGTGACGCGCTTCAACCTGGACGGGTCGGGCGGGCGCATCTTCGCCCGGGGGCTTCGCAACTCGGTGGGCCTCGCCTTTCACCCCACCACCGGCGAGCTTTGGGCGAACAACAACGACCGCGACAACCTGGGCGACAACGTCCCGCCGGAGCATCTCAACATTCTCAAGGACGGCAAGTGGTACGGCTGGCCGCAGTGCTATCTTCCGAACCAGCCGAACCCCGAGTTTGCCGGGGCCGACTGCTCGGGCGTCGAGCCGCCGGGGCTCACGGTGCAGGCGCACTCGGCGCCGCTCGGGCTCGCGTTCTACACCGGCGCCAGGTTTCCCGCGGACTACGCCGGCGATGCGTTCATGACGTATCACGGCTCTTGGAATCGCTCGGTACCCACCGGCGCGAAGGTCGTGCGAGTGCACGTGCAGAACGGCCGGCCGGTCTCGGTCGAGGACTTCGTCACGGGGTGGCAGCTGGCTAACGGGTCGCGCTGGGGGCGACCGGTCGGGCTATTGGTGCTGCCGGATGGCGCGCTGCTGGTGAGCGACGACGCAGGCGATCGGATCTGGAGGGTGAGTTATGGGCGGTAAGGCGGTCGGGCAGACGGGCGGTCTGGCGGTCGGTGTTGTCGGCGCTGTGGCACTTGTCGTGGCGACGGAGTCACGGTCCGCCCGACCGCCTGACCGCCTGTCCGCCGACATTCACGCCGAGTACGTCAAATTTCCCAGCGGTCGTGACACCATCACTGCGTACCTCGCCTATCCCGAGCGCAAAGGCCCGGCGCCGGTCGTCGTGGTGATCCACGAGATCTTCGGCATGTCGGACTTCATCCGCCAGACCACGGAGCAGCTCGCCAAGGACGGCTTCGTGGCGATCGCTCCCGATCTGCTGTCGCGCCGCGGCGGGACGCCGCCGTCGACGGACGACGCCCGCAAGCTCATCGCCGGGCTCGACCCCGACACGGTCACGAAGGATCTCGACGCGACCGTGGCGTACGTGAAGCGCGTCAAGGCGGCCCGGCCCGACCGGGTGGGCGTCATCGGCTTCTGCTGGGGCGGCGGGCAGAGCTTCCGCTATGCCACCAACAACCCCTCGCTCGGGGCGTTCGTCGTCTGCTACGGGCCGGGCCCCGACGCCATGTCCATCGCCCGCATCCGTGCGAAGGGGCTCGGCGTCTACGCCGAGAACGACGCCCGCATCAACGCCGGTCTGGGCGACGTGGACGCGGCGATCCGGACTTACCACAAGACCTACCGCTACACCGTATATCCCGGCGTCGGCCACGGCTTCCTGCGGGCCCGGGAAAAGCCGGAAGTCGCGGATAGTGCGTGGAAGACGATCGTGGGGTTCTTCAGGGAGAGTCTGGAACACTAGGGCGGCGGAAGGCCGCTCTTGAGGTATTCTCGCGCCTTCTGCAGCGCCGGCT
>QHTS01000273.1 GCA_003220905.1 Gemmatimonadota bacterium
GAGCGCGCCATCGGCTGGGCCACGAGGGCGTCCGGCGAGGCGGGATCCCCGCTCGTCATCCAGTAGCGGCCGGTCCCGATCGGCCAGCCTCCGCCCGGCGCGGGCTTGGTGACCGCCAGCGCCTGGTCGGCCAGCCGCTGGAACGGGGCATCGGACGCCGCCACGGTGAAGGTGCGGTCGCCGGTGACGGTGAGGCTCGCCGCGAGCGTCGCGTCGTGTGACCGCCAGGAGGCGAGGACGTCGCGCGCCGACACCGGCGCCCCATCCCAGAATCGCGCATTGTCGCGCAGCGTGAAGGCCCAGCGATCTCCCGGTGCCTGCTCCCACGCCGCGGCCAGGCCGGGCAGCGGCCGTCCCTGGCAGTCCACCCGGATCAACGATTCATAGAGTTGTCCGAAGACCAGCCGCTCCGCGTCGTTGCGAGGCAGGGGAGCGTGTCCCGGGTCGACGGGGTCGGTGACGGCTAGCCTCACCGTGTCGCGACCGGCCGCCCGCCCGGCCGCGATCGAGCAGGTGGTGTCCCCGGGCGCCGGCGCGGGCGGGGGGAGGGGGAGCTCCGCGCGGGGCGCGGCCGCGCGGCAGGCTGCCGCGAGCAGACCGAGGAGGACGACTTGACGCTGTTGGGAATTCACTGGGCACGAGCTCCCGGGGGGCGGTGGCTCTCGAACGATACTCAGGGCCGGAAGCCCCGAGCCAGGACGGCCGCTAGGCGCGCCGTTTCCGCGCCATCAGCGCAAGCACATTTCCCTCGGAGTCGCGGAAATCGGCCAGCCAGAGCTCGTAGTCCGCCGCCCGGTGCACGAGGTGCGGCTCGCTGATGAACTCAACGGCCCGGCCGCGCAGCGTCGCGTGTGCGACGTCGATGTCCGGCACGAGGTAGTAAATGGTGGATGCGGGATGGTCGAACTCCGGTTTCTCTGGGCCTCGCCGGACGCCCTCGTGGCCCAGCCGATGGCGCGCTCGGGACAACCCGTGGTGAAGATCGCCACCGGGCCAGCGAGCGCCGCCCGCGATGCGCTCGACGGCGGAGCCGACGTGCTCATCACGGACGACGCCGCCACGCTCGACTACGCGCGGACCCTGACCGGGTACGTCGACGTCCCCCTGGAATGGAGTCGGACGTACGTCCTCCTCGCCCCGGGGCAGGACAAGTCGGTGGTCGGTGACCTCCGCCTGGAGAGCCTCCGCGAGGCGGTACACGGCGACGCTCGCCCGGCGGAATGGTCGGGCCCCGGCCGCTTCTGGTTCACCGATCTGCAGCCGTGCGGCGTTCAGGCGGGGCGCGACACGCTCGGGGCCGCGCGACGGCGACGCCGCATCGTCTACAACCAGAGCGATCGGAGCGCCGCCGATCTCGCGGCCCGCCTCGTGGGCCTGGGCGCCCTGGGCCGGGGCGCCGTGGCCGCGGGCGTCCCCGCGAGCGCCTTCGAATCCTCGCTCCGGGTCGGCACCGACGCCGCCTACGTGTTCGAGGTGCGGCGGCGCTTGGAAAAGAAACGGCATGCCCAGCGTGTCGCGATAGAAACGCACGGCGCGGTCGAGATCGCGGGCGCGGACGAAGATCTGCCCGATCGCGGAGAGGCCGAATGGCTGGCTGGTGCCGGTCACGTTGCTGGCTCCTGCTGCGTCAAACAATGCAAAGTTCCCAGCCCCCACACCAGATCCACCGCGTGGATCCCGACGACCGGCCGGTCCTTGATCAGCTCGGCAAGAACGCCGAGCGCGACGCGGTCCTTGGGGTCGTTGAACGTCGGCACCAGGAGGGCCCGGTTCGCAATGTAGAAGTTCGCATAACTCGCGGGGAGGCGCCGGCCGTCGAAGTAGAGCGGCGCGGGCATCGGCAGGTCGACCACCTCGATCTTGGCGCCGTTCTCGAGTCGCATTCCCTGGAGTCGCTCGCGGTTCTCCTCGAGCGCGCGATAGTTCGCATCGTGGGGGTCCGTTTCCCGGCACAACACGACCGCGCGATGATTGACGAAGCGACACAGGTCGTCGACATGGCCGTGGGTGTCGTCGCCCGCGATTCCATGCCCTAGCCAGAGAACGTTCGTCACGCCGAGCTGGTCGCGCAGGACCGCTTCGATCTCGCCCCGCCCGAGCCCGGGGTTCCGGACCTGCACCGCGGGATCGAGCAGACACTCCTCGGTTGTGAGGAGCGTGCCCCGACCATTCACGTCGATGCTGCCTCCCTCGAGCACCACGTCGCGCCCACCCACCCGCGCGCGGAACAGCCGGAGCTTCAGCCGCGTGGCCACCCGCGCCGGAATCCGGTCGTCCTTCTTCCAGTCGGGATACTTGGCCCAGGCGTTGAAGCGGAACCGCGCGATCGCCACCTCCGGCCGCGGGCTCGTGCGCCGGACGAACAGGGGGCCGAAATCGCGGGTCCAGCCACGATCGGTGGGGAAGCGGCAGAACTCGACACGCGGGAGATCCACGCCCGCGCGCGCGAGCACGCGCCGCGCCTGCCGCTCGTGCCCGGCGGAGTTCACCAGGATGCGGGTGAGTTCACCCGGGACGAGCGCGCGCACGATCTCGCCATACACCCAGGGGATCACCGCCAGCTTGCCGGGCCAGTCGCTCGCGTTATGCGGCCATCCGAGCCAGGTGGCGTGATGCGGCTCCCACTCGGCGGGCAGACGGAAGCCGAGGGCGGCCGGGGTCTCGGCGCGGGGGGAAGAGGGGGGCACTACGGATGGGCGTCGAGGAAACGGCTGCTGATACCTGCGTACGCGTCGACGCGGCGATCGCGCAGAAAGGGCCAGCCGCGCCGGACTTCCTCGATACGCCCGAGGTCGATCTCACCCACCACGATCGCCTCGCGGTCCGTGGGCGCCTCAGCCACGACCGCGCCGAACGGATCGGCGAGAAACGACGATCCCCAGAACTCGATGCCGTCGCCGTCGGTGCCGGCAGGTCGCTCGTGGCCGACTCGGTTCACCGCGGCGACGTAACAGCCGTTCGCGATCGCGTGGCTGCGCTGGATGGTGCGCCAGGCGTCGAGCTGCTGGGCTCCGTGGGTCGCCTTTTCCTTCGGGTGCCAGCCGATCGCCGTAGGGTAGAACAGCGCGTTGGCGCCCTGAAGGGCCGTGAGGCGCGCGCCCTCGGGATACCACTGGTCCCAGCAGACGAGCGTCCCGATCCGTCCCACGCGCGTGTCGAACGCACGGAAGCCGAGGTCGCCCGGCGTGAAATAGAACTTCTCGTAGTAAGCCGGATCGTCGGGGATGTGCATCTTGCGGTAGACCCCCACCACGTGCCCGTCGGCGTCGATCACGGCGGCGCTGTTGTGATAGAGACCCGCGGCGCGGCGCTCGAACACGGGCGCGATCACGACGACGCTCGCCTGCTTCGCCGCCGTGCCCAGCGCCTCCGTACTCGGCCCGGGGACCGGCTCGGCCAGATCGAACAGTTCGGGGTCCTCCCGCTGCGCGAAGTACTGCGACCGGAACAGCTCCGGGAGGCAGACGAGCTGTGCGCCGGCCGCCGCTGCCTGCGCCACTTTCGCGACCGCCCGCTGCACGTTCGCCTCCGCGTCGGCGGACATCGCCATCTGAACCAGGCCGACTTTGTATCGTGTCGGAGGCCGGGGATCGGTCATGGGGGAGAACACTACTACGTTCCGGTCGTGAACGCACTCCCGGAGCTTTGCGATGCTGATCGGGGGCGTTAAGGCAGCGCTACTTCTCGAGTCGGTATCCGGCCTTGCGCACGGTGAGAATATGCTGCGGCGCCGCGGGATCGGTTTCGAGCTTGCGGCGCAGCTCGGCCACGTGCGTGTCCACGGTGCGGCTCAGCACCGCGGCGCTATACCCCCACACCTCGGTGAGCAGCTCCATGCGGCTGACCACGGCCCCGCCGCGCCGGAGCAGCGCGACCAGCAGGTCGAACTCTTTCGGGGTGAGCGCCACCGGCCGGCCGCTCCGCAGCACGGACCGGGATGCGGGGATGACTTCCACCGCGCCGAACTGCTCGGGCTCTCCGGCGCCGTCACCCGGCGGCGCGGTGCGCCGCAACAGCGCTTCTACTCGCGCCAGGAGCTCGAGCACGCCGAACGGCTTCGTGACGTAGTCGTCCGCGCCTAGACGGAGCCCGCGAACCTTGTCGGCCTCTTCGCCGCGCGCGGTGAGGATGAGGATGGGCATCCGGCGCCCCTCGTCGCGCAGCGCGCGGAGCACGCGGTAGCCGTCCAGGCCCGGCAGCATGAGATCGAGAATGATCAAGTCGGCC
>QHTS01000043.1 GCA_003220905.1 Gemmatimonadota bacterium
GGGGGCGACGATCCGCGTCACCTCGAGCGACAAGAGGCCGTCGTCGAGCAGGATGCGGGCGCCCGGCCGCACGTCGGTGGCCAGATCGGCGTACGTCGTCGGCAACTCATCACCCCGCGCCACCTCCTCCGGAGCGAACACGACGGTCTCCCCGGCGCGCAGGACCCGCGGAGCGGCAAGGTTGCCGACTCGGATGCGCGGCCCCTGCAGGTCCACGAGCACTGCCACCGCGACGTCGGCCGCCGCCGCCGCCGCCCGCACCGCCGCGATCCAGCTGGCGCGCAGCTCAGGGGTCCCGTGCGATGAGTTCACCCGAATGACGTTCGCGCCGGCGGCGATCAACCCGGCGATGCCCTCGGGCGTCCCGGTGGCGGGACCGAGGGTGGCGACGACCTTCGTGCGACGGATCAGAGCCGTTCCCCCCCTTCCCGCTCCCTCGTCAGTTTTCAACATTCCGAGTGCATGGCCTAGTTGTGGAAAACCCGGCCGCCGGGACCCTCGAGCAAGAGGTCGGAGGACGGACTACGAGCCCCTCAAGGGGCACGAGTTAAGTGGATATCGAGCGGTCGAATAGGTGACGCACTTCAAGTGGTCTCTCGCTCGGTCGAGCGGCAATGGCGGTGGGCAAGCGTCATGCATAAAGATACGCACACGTGTAACCCTCTAGTGCACGACGCCGATCTGCTTCTCTTCGAGCCGCTGCTTGAACTCCTCGAGCAGGTGGACCGTGCGGGCAATGCTCGACGCGGGCAGTCCCTCGATGGCACGGGCTGCGAGGCGGCGCTCGAGCTGCCCGGCGCGCAGCAACACCTCAAGGCCATGCCGCGTGAGGGTCACGCGCACACCGCGGTCGTCCTCCGGGTCCGGCGTGGTGTCGACCATCCCCTTGGTCTCAAGTCGCTGAATGAACGTGGTGGCGGCTGCGCGGGACACGCGCAGCTGGGTGGCGATCTCCTTGGGGCGGGCCCCGTCCGGCCCACCCAGATCGACGGCCACCAGCGCCGCCTGGGCGCGGTGCGACAGGCCGTACGCGCGGAACGCGCGGTCGCCCGCCCGCTCCGCTGCCGCCTTGGCGGCCACGATCGCGTCGGTCAGCTGCAGGGCAAGCTCGGAGCGGTCGGTCATGTCGGTCCCGTTGCACGTGGCAGGTGATGCCTTGCACGTGCGCGAGTAGTTAATATGTTGACAGTTAATATACTAACTACCAATCATGCCGCAAGCGCACCGCATTTTCGGGCACCGTAGAACGCGCGACGAGCAACGTCTAACACGTTTCCGTCCAATCCACCGGCGAGGTCGCGCCGCAGCGGACGCACTTCAGACGGTCGGGCTTGGCGGCGAAGTCCTGCCGATAGTGGCACAGGGGACAAACCGAGTAGGTGGTGACGACATCACTCCCCCGCCCTCCCAGGGTGGGCCGGAGCACCCCGGTGCGGGCCACGATGCTCCAATGGTCGGGGACCTCGGTCCGAATCGTCACGTCGGCGCGGGGCAGCCGCACCCGCTGCTGTCGCACCTCGACGACGACGTGGCCGTCCGCCGACTCCTCGACGATGGGATACCAGGCGCCGCGACGGAGAATGTCCGCCACGTTGTCCGCACAGCGGGCCCAGCCGAGAGTGACACGCATGGGAGATGACGACTCACATGATACTACGTTTTGATAGATTCCGTTATGCGCGACGTCGGCCGGATTGTCCGCCTGCAAATCCAACGCTCCTCGCTC
Source organism: Gemmatimonadota bacterium (assembly GCA_003220905.1). Lineage (GTDB taxonomy): Bacteria > Gemmatimonadota > Gemmatimonadetes > Gemmatimonadales > GWC2-71-9 > AG41. Next base: position 1,727 of record QHTS01000043.1, read on the forward strand.
AAGACCGGCGAGAAGCCCACGCGCGTCTATGACCCCGCGCCGCTCCTCGTGGTGGACCGCCTGGCGCTCGGACCCGACGGAGTGCTGGGTGAGGGGTCGGACGGATCGTGGCTCGTGGATGTGCACCACCGCGCGCACCCGCGCACGAAGAACGAGGACGGCGCACACGGCGTGTCGCTGGGCTTCACCTCCCACTATGCGCTGATGCGCGACCGCTTCGGGGAGGGCATCACACTCGGCTGCGCCGGCGAGAACATCATCGTCGAGACCGAGCGTCGAATCGTGTTCCAGGACCTGGAGCGCGGGGTCGCCTTGCTCGCACCCGACGGTCAGGAGATCGCCCGGCTGGAAGTGCTCCAGGTCGCGCAACCGTGTCGGCCGTTCAGCGGCTGGGCGCTGGGGGGCGTCGTGGAAGCCCGCGTCCTGAAGGAGACCCTGCAGTTCTTGGACGGGGGAACGCGAGGGTATTACTGCGTCGGGGTGGGTACGGGAATCGTAGCGGTGGGAGATCGGGTGGCGGTGGTCTAGAATCGGGAAAGGGGAAACGGGAAACGGGAAACGTGCGGGCATCCTGCCTTTACGTTTCCCGTTTCCCCTTTCCCGTTTCCCGTTTTAACTCATCTCGTCCCACGCCAGCGCTCCCGCCTTCTTGCACCGCTCGCAGATCAACTCCTTTACGTCCGACTCAAACGCTTGCCGGTGGCGACAGGCGGGACAGACGGCGTACGTGAGGGGGAACAGGCGCCCCACGCGCTGAATCTCGCGCGGCTCGCACCGGACGACGCTCCAGCGCTCGGGAGGATGATAGCGGATCTCGAGGAAGCGCCGATCCACCGGTACGTTGCGCCGGTTCACGTCCAACACCACGATGTGGCTCGACGAGATGCGCACGACGGGGTACCACGCACCCCGACGCAGCAGATGAGCGCCGGGCCTGCCGACCCGGGCCCAGCCTTTGGCCTGGAGCCGCGTGGGAGTCATCGGGCGGAATGGAATACTCACGCGCTGAGAATAACACGATCGCGGTGCACAGAGTCGTGACAGCCGTCACACGCATGGGACTCGCGCGAAATGTGACGAGGGACCCCGGCGTGTAGTGAGCCGCGCCGCTCGACACCCGTCCGTGCCCCCCTCTAGCTCAGCCGCACTCCGAAAACCCGCACACGTGGCACTTGGCGCAGCCCTCGATGAACGCGAGTTGCGATCCGCAGTCGGGACAGGCACCGATGAAATCCTGCTCCGGGCCGCCGGCGCGAAGCGCGGCGGTGGCTTCCGGCCCTCCCTCTCCACCGATCGCCTCGCGCACCGGAGCTGCGGCTGCGGGCCCCCCCGGCCCCCCCGCTCCCCCGGGCCCCGCCCCAGTCCCGCCCAGCAGATCCTGTTGGATGCCCTGCTTCTCCTGCATCCATTTCTCGATCGCGATACCGATCGCGTCGGGGACCGAGAGCACCTTGTTCGGCCCGAGCCCAACGACTCGATCGGACGAGATGCCCCGCAACTGGCGGTACACCTCGCGCAGCGGGATGCCCGAGCGCAGCGCGAGTGAAATGAGCCGCCCGATCGCCTCGACGTCGGCCATCAGCGCGCCACCGGCCTTGCCGAGCGAGATGAAGACCTCGAAGGGCTGGCCCTTGTCGTCCTCGGTGATGTTCACGTACATGGTGCCGAGCGGCGTCTCGACCCGCCGAGTCGCACCCTTGAGCAGGTCGGGACGCGACCGCTTCGCCCGCCGCTGCAGGTTCTCCGCTTCGGCGTCGTGCAGCTTGTCGCGGGTCCGCGCGAGCTCGGCCTCGAGCTCGGCGATCCGCCCCAGCGCCTCCGCCAGCGCGTCCTTGCCCAGCCCCGCGGCCTGCTCCTGCACCTTCTTCGCGGTCGAGCCGGTGGATAGCACCTGCATCTCGCGCGCGCCGTCGCGGTATACGGTTACGCCCTTGCAGCCCAGCTTGTAGGCGTACCGGTAGATCTTCTCGACATACTCCTCGGTCGCGTCGTTCGAGAAGTTGCAGGTCTTGGAGATCGCCGAATCGGTGAACTCCTGGAACGCCGCCTGCATCTGGATGTGCCACTCGGGCGTCACGTCGTGCGCGGTGACGAACACGCGCCGCCACTTCGCCGGCACCGGATCGAAGTGAATGTGCCCGGCTTCGGCGATCTGCTGCATCAGCGCGTCCGAATACCACCCTTCCTGCTTCGCGATCGCCACGAAGTCTTCGTTCACATCGGGCATGATCACCCCCGCCTGATTCCGCATGAACGCGACCGCGAACAGCGGCTCGATGCCCGACGAGCACCCGGCGATGATCGAAATGGTGCCGGTGGGGGCGACGGTGGTGAGGTTGCAGTTGCGCAGCCTCCGCATGGGGCGCACGCGCTCACCCTTGGGCCCGCGGGCGCAGGTCGCATTCGGCCCCCAGATCGACCGCTCCCACTCGGGGAACACGCCGCGCTGCTCCGCGAGCTTCTCCGATGCCGCCTTGGCCTCCTCGTCGACGAATTCCATCACGCGGCGGCCCAGGGCCACGCCCTCGTCCGAGTCGTAGGGGAGGCCGAGGCGCACCAGCAGGTCCGCCCACCCCATGACCCCGAGGCCGATGCGACGGATGCGCTTGGCGAGGTCATCGATATCGGCGAGCGGGTACTTGTTCGCGTCGATGACGTTGTCGAGGAAGTGGGTGCACAGATGCACCGCCGTCCGCAGACGATCCCAATCGACGTCGCCGTCCTTGACGAACAGGCCGACGTTGATCGACCCGAGGTTGCACACATCATAGGGAAGCAAGGGCTGCTCGCCGCACGGGTTCGTCGCCTCGTAGCTGCCGAGCTGCGGCACCGGGTTGTAGGCGTTCGCCCGATCGATGAAGTACACGCCCGGCTCCCCGGTCTTCCAGGCGCCGTGCACCACCTTCCGGAACACCTCGCGGGCGTCGAGCTCGCCCACGGCGGCGCCAGTGCGTGGGTGGATCAAGTCGTACCGCGTCCCCTCCTCCACCGCGCGCATGAAGGCGTCCGTCACCGCCACCGAAATGTTGAAGTTCGTCACCTGGGTCAGGTCGTCCTTGCAGGCGATGAACTCCAGGATATCGGGGTGGTCGACCCGCAGGATGCCCATGTTCGCGCCGCGGCGCGTCCCCCCCTGCTTCACCACGTCGGTCGACGCGTCGTACAGCTTCATGAACGACACGGGGCCCGAGGCCACGCCCATGGTGGAGCGCACCACGTCGTTCTTCGGACGCAGGCGCGAGAAGGAGAACCCGGTTCCCCCCCCCGACTGGTGCACCAGGGCCATCGCCCGGAGGGTGTCGTAGATCCCGCTGCGTTCGTTGGACAGGGCGTCGTCGACCGGGAGCACGAAGCAGGCCGAGAGCTGGCCGAGGGGTCGGCCGGCGTTCATGAGGGTGGGCGAATTCGGCATCCAGACCCGCGTCGCCATCAGCTCGAAGAACGTCTCCGCCAGCCCTTCCAGGGCCTTGTCGGAGGCCCCGTAGCGTCGATCCGGCTCGGCGATGGTGCGCGCGACCCGCCAGAACAGGTCCTCGGGCCGCTCGGCGGGCTTTCCCTGGTCGTCCTTCACCAGGTAGCGCCGCTCGAGCACGGTGACGGCGTTGGGGCTCAGATCGAGTGTGCCGGTGCGGCTGGAAGCAGTCATGCGGGCTCGTCCCTCGCGGAGGTGAGCGTGCTCACCAAACGTGTGGTATCTGTGAATTTACTGCGCGCAGATCAAAAAGGCGCGGAAGCGCAAGGTAGATCGGTCGGCACGCCCGGGCAACACCTCGCGAGAGCGGCAGCCCCACAGGATATCCAACAATTCACATCACAAACTTGTTCCAGCGATGGGAAAGGTCCCCGCGCGGTGCCGCTTCGCCTCGGCCACGTAGTGCTCCCAGGTATCTCGGATGCGCTCCCGCAGGGCGTCGTCCACCGGTCGTGTGACACGTGCCGGCACGCCGACCACGAGCGAGCCCGGAGGTACGCGGGCGCCTTCGGGCACGACCGCACCCGCTGCGACGACACTGCCCGTCCCGATGTGCACACTGTTGAGGAGCACGCTTCCCATGCCGATCAGGCAGTCGTCCTCGACGGTGCATCCGTGCAGAATGGCGCGGTGCCCGACCCCGACCCTCGCGCCGATCCGCGCCGGGAGCCCTTCGTCCACGTGCACGATCGTGCCGTCCTGGAGATTGGTGTTCTCGCCGACCACGATCGCGGCCATGTCCCCGCGAAGCACCGCGTTGTACCACACGCTTGCGTGCGCGCCCAGCGTCACGTCCCCCAGCACGACCGCGCCGGGAGCGATGAACGCCGTCGGGTGAATGTCGATGTTTACGGCCTCACCGGCTGGAATGGCCACTGTACCCACGCGTCCACCGGCTCACCGTTCTTCTGGGCGGGGTTCCAGCGCAGGTTCTTGGCCATGTCCAGCGCCTCGTTGTTGAAGGTGTCGAGGTTGGAGGGTCCGAACACGCGCGCCTCGAGCGTCGCGCCCTCCCGCGACACGAGGATCAGCAGGATCGCCTGGCGGGGGAAGATGGTCGCGTCCGCGGGCACCGGGATACGCGTGGGGGACAGCGGCACCGGTCGCGTGTCGAAACAGAGGTTGTCTTGATTGTACGCGGGGCCGTATTGATCGCAGGGACCCGTCTTGCCGTCCTCGCGCGACACCGTCAGGGGCTGCAGCTCGAGCCTCACGGTGGATGGTGCTCCGGGGAGGACGACCACCAGGCGGTCGTAGGGCGCGAACCCGCCGGCGCGCACCGCGAGTGTGTACGTACCGGGAGGCACGTCCTGCTGCAAGCCCCGGAACGGCATCCCGTTGAGGGTGACACGAGCGCCCGAGGGCAGTCCTTGCAGCGTCAGGCGCCCGGGCGTCCCGGGTGGAACGAGGCGGGCACGGGCCGCGTCCGGCGGGTTGGCCGCCGCGTGAGCCGCGGTGTCGGCCGCCGGAGCGGTGCCCGTGTCGGACAGCAAGCGCTGGGCGAGCGTGTCGCCCGCGACGCGCGAGGCGGAGTCTCCCGGCGTCCCGCGCGCGAAGAACAGGAGCCCCTTCTTGTACGCGTACAGGCCGGGGGCGCCCAGGCCGATGGCGACCACGACCACCCACAGGGCGATCCCTGCGGCGACGGAGCGTTTGTGATGGTCGTCCGCCCCGGACACGCGCGGCAGCGGCGTGGTAAGGGCGGACGCCAGCCGGACACCCGCGAGGGAGGGGATGGCTTTGGTGGCGGCCGTCGCGAGCCCGACGGCGGCGAAGCCGCCGCCCGCCTCGAGCGCCTGCACGAGATCGTCCGCGCTTTGGAACCGCTCGTCGGGGGACTTCGCCATCATCTTCCTGATGATCTCGAACACAGTGCGTTGATCGTAGGTCTCGAGCGGCGGGGTGGGGACTTCCTCCATGATGTGCTTGTAGCCGATCGAGAACGAGTCCTCGCCGTCGAACGGCACGCGGCCGGTGAGGCTCTGATACGCGACGACGCCGAGGGAATAGATGTCGGAGCGCCCGTCGAGCGCTTGCGCGCGGGCCTGCTCCGGACTCATGTAATGCGGCGTGCCGATGGACATCCCGGTGCCCGTGAGCTTGCCGCCCGACGCCGCCTTCGCGATCCCGAAATCGGTGACCACCGCCAGCCCGTGCTCGTCGAACATGATGTTGTCGGGCTTGATGTCGCGGTGGACGATGCCGCTCTTGTGCGCGTACGCGAGGGCGCGCGCCACCTGGACCAGGATCTGACGGATCTCGGCCGGCGGGAGCGTGCCGCGCGCGGCCAGCACGGACGACAGCGGCTTACCGCGCAGGAACTTCATGACGAAATAGATCACCCGGCCGGACTTGCCGACGCGATAGATCGGGATGATGCTGGGGTGCTCAAGCTTGGCGGACGTACGCGCTTCGCGCTGGAACCGCTCGACGAACTCCTTGTCGAACGCGAGGGAGAACGGCAGGACCTTGATCGCCACGTCGCGCTCCAGCTGTTTCTCGCGCGCCTTGAAGACGATGGCCATCCCGCCGCGGCCCAGCTCGTCGACGATCTCGTACTCGTCTTTCAGCTGCTCCCGCACCAGATCCAGCTCCGTCACGTCGACCTGCGGGTCGCGCACGGCGGCGACTGGAGTCGTGTGGGACAGATCCAGTCCGCACGAGCGGCAGAACTTGCTGGCGTCGTCGTTCTGGGTGCCGCAGCGGGAGCAGTACATCAATTCTCCGAAGGGTCGCGGTAACTTAGGGATTTGTCGGACGACGTGTCAACTCGCGACAGGCCGGCGCGTGCTCAGAAGTCGGAGGCGAATGCGGCGTACACCTGCGGCCGGCGCGCGGCACCGGACGGCGGAGCCGCGAGTGGCTGCGCGACGCCGAGACGCACCGACAGTGGAAAGTCGTAGCTCACCGTCATCCGGCCCGCGAGCTCGAGTCCCGCGGAGCGCAGTCGGGTGAGACGCGGCGACGCGCCGGGCGCCCAGGCATCACCCGCGTCGGCGAACAGGTTGAGCCACACCTTGTCCACGCCGACGGGGAGGTGCCCGACCGCGCGGCCCACGAGCGCGAGCGGCACCCGGTACTCGACGCTGCCCGCCGCCGCGCGCTGGCCGCGCAGCTCGCCCGATGGATACCCGCGGATTGGAAACGCGCGCGTTGCGCTCAGCGTCGGCGCGAAGAAGACATTCACGCCCTGTGGCGCCACGCCCCCCACGCGGAACAGCGTGCCGAGCGGACCGTTGGTGGCGCCGACGAGGAGCCGAAGCGCCACCACATGGTGGGCAAAGCCGCCCAGCCCGGGTACGCGTGCGTAGACCGCCAGCCGGGAGCGCAGCTCATTCGACCAGCGGGCGCTCCCCTGCTCTTCCCGCCGGCGGTAGGTCGCGGACCACGCCACGCCGTTCTCGGGTGAAATCGACAGGGCGCCGGTCACGAGCCGCGACAGCGTGACCGTCGCCGAGCCGCCGACGAGATTCTGCGTCACACACCCCGGGCAGACGGCGGCGAGCGAGGTATCGGGGATCGCCGCGTAGCGGGTGCGCTCGACCTCCGCCGCGACGCGCAGGCTCGCCAGGCTGCGCCAGCGACGCGTGACGAACGACGCACCGAGCGCCGCATAGTGGTCGAGCTCCGAGAGCGTGACCGTGGGCGCGCTCGGCGGCGGTCCCAGATCCGACCAGGACGCCCAGGCCGCGAGGTCGAGCGTCGGGTTGCCCAGCACGGACGATGCCAGCACGAAGTCGCCCCCAGCGCGGAACGGCTCCCGAGAGACGAACAGGTCCGCGACGTACGCGAAGCGACCCACGGCGTCCGCCCCCGCCGTCAGCGCACCCCCGAACCGTCCCGTTGGTCCCTCGTTCTGGAAGACCGGAATCCAGAAATGCGGGCGCAGCGACGGCCACATGGTGTAGCCGGTCTCGCGCTGTGGCACGGCCGGCGCCGAGTCGAATGGCAGCGGCTCCGCGAACGTGACCCGCGTACCTCCCTCGAGCGCGGGCGCGCGCCGCAGCTCCCAGCCCCTCGCCCTGAGCGCGGCGTATAGGAGCGTGCCGTCGGCGAGCGGCGCCGGTGCGCGGGCGCCGAGCGGCTCGTTCGTGAGCGGCTGCGCGCCGCCCGAATCACTCCAGCGGTACACCTGCGGAACCCCGGTCGGGTCGGCGACGAACCAGAGCTCCCCACCGGACGTCCACACCACGTCGGCAAGACTACCCCCGGTCTCGAGGAGCACCGCGGCCGCATCGGGCGAATCCGCCGGCCAGCGCACCAGCGCCCAGCGGCCGTCCACGCTCCGACTGCCGGCCACGCGGCGCCCATCGGGCGACGGTGCCACATCCTCCCACACGGTGCCGTGCGGGCGAGCCGGCGCGGGCACGGTCGGACGGCCCGAGGCGGGGCCGAGGGTGATCGCTACCAGTCGTCCGCCGCCTCCGGCGGGGGCGACCAGGCGGGCGCCGCGCGTCGCGCGCCGCCAGTCCCGTCCCGGTACCCAGCGATAGAGGTCGCTCCGGATGCGCCAGCGGCTCGTGAAATCGAGCTGCGTGACGAGGAGGGTGTCTCCCAGCCAGTCGTAATCCACGCCCCCGGTGACGCGGTGGGCGGCGAGCGGGCGCTCCGTCGCGGCGTCGAGCACGCGCAGCACGCTCGTCCCCTTCCCGTCGTCCCGCACGTACGCCACGCGCCGTCCGTCGGGCGACACGCGCGGCACCGGCTCCGTCCGGAGCAGGCTGTCGAGCACGCGCGCGGCGGGCGGCGCCGCGCTCGTCCCGGGCAGGTCGGGTGCGGTCCCCCGGGGCCATTCGCCGCCGAGCGTGCGTCCCGGCGCGACGCGCGCCACCTGGCGCCCGACGCAGAACGGAATGAGCTGGGCGGAGGTGGCCTCCGCGAACCGGGGCACCACCGAGTCGCCCACCGCACCGGCGACATAGTGGAAGAAGCGGCTGCCATACGCGTACGGGACCAGTCCGTCCGGCCACCGCGTGAACAGCGTCGCGCTCCACGGAGATCGCGAGGCGCCCGCGGCGCGGTCCGCTCCGAGCACCTGGGTATGGAAGCTGCCGCGCACCCGTCCCGCGTTCGTAAACTTCGACTCGTAGTACGTCGCGAGCCCTTCGATCACCCAGCTCGGCTGATATTCGTTCGGGAACAGTCCGGGGGCGCGCCCGAACACGCGCTGCAGCCCGCCCCACAGGCCGCGCGAGCGGTCGAGGTGAAATACGTGTGTCAGCTCGTGCGTGGTCACGAGGCGGAGCCAGCTGTCGAAGAACAGGAGTCCGTGGTCGCCGGCGGGCGGCGCGGCGAAGATGGTGATCCGGTTCGTGGGAAAGACGGTGGTGAAGCCGTTGGCGGCGTCGATGTCGTCGGCCAACGTGATGTCCACGACGCCGCGCGGTGGGTGCAGCTCCGTGGCGAGTAATCGGTAGGACCGCTCCGCCTCGCGTGCCTGTGTGAGGGCGGCGTCGCGGTAGGCGGGCCGGAAGTGGATGCGGAAGTGGGGAGTGTGGAGGGTGCGCCAGGAACCGGACGGATCAACTTGAGCCTCAGCGCGGCTGGCGAGCAACAAGAACAACAGAATGCGGAGTGCGGAATGCGGAATGCGGAATTGCAGAGGAGGTTCGATCCGTGGGCTCGACCTTCCACTTACATTCCGCATTCCGCACTCGACATTCCGCACTATCATGGCTCCCGTGCCCGCTCGCGCAGGAAGTTCTCGATCCCTCGCACCACACCCCGCGCATACCGCCACTGGCCGTCCTCGCTCGCGAGCACCGCCTCCTGCTCGGGCAGCATGATGAACAGCCCTTCCGTGAGCGCCGCGGGCATCCAGGTGGGGCGCACGAGCGCGTAGTCGCCCCGGCCGATCCCGAGGTCGCGCACGCGGAACTCCGTCACGAGCGCGCGGTCCAGTTCGCGGGCCAGACGGGTGCTCCGCGGCTGGAAGTAGTACACGCTCGTTCCCCCGTTGGTGAACGGGTTCACGCCGTCCGGCAAGGCATTGGCGTGAATGGACACGAGGACGTCGGCGTCGCGCAACTCCGCGAAATGCGTGCGGGGATACAGCTCGATCGACGTCGAGTCGGTGCGGGTGAGGAACACGATCGCGCCGGCGCGCTCGAGCAGCGTCTTCGCCTTGAACGCCACGGCCAGGGTTGCCACCGGTTCCCACAATCCGGTCGGCCCCCTGGCGCCGAGGGGCGGGTGACCGGGGTCGAGCACGACGGTCCGGCCGCGGAGCGGGTGCTCGCGATCGAGCGGGGGGGGACGGCGCACCTCGAGCAGCAGGTCACGACCGTCGAAGCGCGCGCGGTACCCCCACACGCGCCGCGCCAGCTCGAGCGTGATCGTCACCTCGTCCCCCGCCGGCTGCGCATAGGTCATCCGAGTGACCAGCGGGTCGGTGCCGGTTGCTCCCCCACTCTCCCCGTACTGCATCCAGTTGATGTCGGATGCACCGCCGTACAGGCGCACCGTGAGACTGCGCTCGCGCTCCGTGATCTGGTAGGGGAGGCGCGCGGGCAGCGGCACGCGCAGTGTTACCGATTTCGGTCCGGACGCGAGCCGTACCGAGCTCACGACGCCGCCCGGCGGCGGCGTGCCTGGCGGGAGCGGCACCACCTCGGCCTCGTTCACCCACGCGACCGTAGCGCGCGAGAGCCGGAGCCGCACTTGATCGTTCCAGCGTCCCGACTCGACCGCGACCGTCCCGGTCGGGAAAAACCAGTTGTACGTTCCGTGGGGGACGGCGCGCCCCGCGCTCAGGCTATCGGTAGTGCCGGTGTGGGCGGTGTCGTCGTCCAGGACGACGACGGTCGGGAAGGTCATGTCCACGACGTGCACATCGAGCGGCCAGCGCGCCATCGCCGTGTCGCCGCCCACGGTCACCACGAGGGTGGCGCAGGCCGTCCGGCCGTCCGCACACAGCGCCGCCGCCGGCAACCAGCCCACGTAGCGTCCCGCCACGGGCACGTGTCGGCGCGGCGCGGTATCGATCACGAAGGCGCGGACGGCCCCAGGGAGCTCGGGCGCCAGTGTATCGGGGACGAGCGGAACGCTCGAGCCCCAAGGCAGCAGCAGGCGTACCGTCGCGCCGGGCGAGGCGTGCACGCTCAGGGGAATCCCCTCCTCGAGCGGCAGTGCGAGCGTCCCCGCGGGTGTGAAGCTGGTCGTGTCGATCCACGCGGCGCGTCCAGGCGCGGGCCGGAACTGCGGCGCGACGCGCGCGGTGAAGAGCGTCACCGCCGAATCGCTACTCCCCCCTTGGCGCGCGACCAGGCGGAACTGCGCCACGGTGTCGTCGGGAACCGGAAGCCAGGCGATCCACCCGCCGTTCGGAAGGACCGGGACGGCATGGCCGTCGACGGTGAGGGTCGTGGGCTCCACCCCCCGCCCGCCCCGCACCGCCCCGAACAAGAACGCCGAGTCATGCGACTGGATGACATCGGTGACGGCGGGGTAGACGACGGCGATGTGCAGGGAGTCGCGCGCCGGCGCCGTGGGTGACGGCAGCGCGCGTCCGGAGACGGGCGCGGTACCGGAGCGCGGGACCGCGCACCCGGTCACGACGCTCACGAGCAACACGCCGACCGATCGCACAGGACGCGCAAGGTAGCATCGGCCCTTTCGGCCCGTCAATTTGCCGAATTGATTGGCAGGCCATAACTTCTGCGCCGAGTGGAGCACTTCCGCCAGTGACCGCCTGCCCCTACTGCGGCCGGGCGAACGACCCGGCCGCTCAGTTCTGCATGGACTGCGGCAAGCCCATGGGTAAATCGACGGGCCACAAGGCCGCCGCGGCAACAGCGGGCGGGGGGGGCGGGGGCGGCGGGGGCGGCGGGGGGAGCGCGGGTGGTGGTGGGGGGGGCGGGGCGGAGGCGGCGCCGGGGGGCGCGTTGGTGCCTGGCACGCGGGTTGTGGCGCGCGCCGCGGTCGCCCGCGCCCAGGGTGAGCCGATCTCCTGCCCCTTCTGCGGCGGTCGAGCGAGCGGGCTGCAGCCGTTCTGCCCCCAGTGCGGCCGCCGACTCAGGGCCCCCGGGTCCGGGCCGAACTGCCTACGCTGCGCGTCACCCGTGGAACCGGGGATCAGGTTCTGTGCGACCTGCGGCGCGCCGCTGGTCGATCTGGCGGCCGCGCGTCGGGGCCCCTCGGGACCCTCGCAGGCGGGAGCGATGATCGCGCTCGTGCTGCTCGACGATCTGGGCAACCCGGTGCAACGCTTCGAGCGCAAGACGCCCGACACGACCATCGGCCGTCTGGACGGCGACATCCGCTTCCCCGAAGACGTGTTCCTGTCGCCGTTGCATGCGAAGGTCTCGTGGGAGCAGGATACCCTCGTCGTGCGCGATCTGGGCAGCCGCAACGGTACGTGGGTGTTCCTCGAGGGGGCGCATCGTCTGGTCGACGGCGATCTGCTGCTGATCGGCTCCCAGGTGATCCGGTTCCGGCGGCTGGGGTACCCCGGGCCGCACCCGCCCGACGCCGACGCCACCAAGCGCATGGGCAGCCTCATCCCGAGCGCCGACATCGCGAGCCTCACCCAGCTCCGCTCCGACGGCAGCGTACGTGACGTGATCCAGCTCTCTCCAGGCCGCGACGTCGCGATCGGCCGTGAGCAAGGCGACTGGGTATTCCCCTACGATCCGTCGATGAGCGCGCGCCATGCCCTGGTGCGCTCCGAAGATGCGGACTTCGTAGTGGTGGACGCCAACAGCCGCAACGGCATCGCGCTCGCCGCGCGCGGCGACATGGCGCTGCGCGACCAGTCGCGCATCCTGGTGGGCGACAAGCTGCTGAAGATCGAGATTCCGGCGTGAAGATCTGCCCCGTCTGTTCGACGGAGTATCGCGACGACGTACGATTCTGTCCGCGCGACGGGCAGACCCTGCGCTCGTCGGGGCCGACGCACGATCTCGTGGGCCAGGTCCTGGCCGACCGCTATCACATTATGAAAAAGCTGGGCGAGGGAGGAATGGGCCAGGTGTACCTCGCCGAGCACGTGAAGATGGGGCGCCGGAGTGCCATCAAGGTGATGAACCCCTCCATGGTACACGACCCGGAGGCCGTCGCCCGCTTCAACCGCGAGGCCGCGAACGCGAGCCGCATCTCGGACTCCCACGTCTGTGCCATCTACGATTTCGGTGAGACCGCGGACGGGCTGATCTACCTGGCGATGGAGTTCGTCGAGGGCGAGCCGCTCACGGAGCTGCTCACGCGCGAAGGAGCGCTGTCCGTCGCGCGCGCCGCGGACATCTGCATCCAGGTGGCAGCCGCACTCCAGGCGGCACACGACCTCGGCATCGTGCACCGCGACCTGAAGCCCGACAACATCATGCTGACGCGCAGTCGCGACGGGGCGGACGCGGTGAAGGTAGTCGATTTCGGCCTTGCCAAAGCCGTTGGCGGGGAGGGGGGCGGCCAGAAGGTGACGAGAACCGGCCTGGTGGTCGGCACGCCCGAGTTCCTGAGCCCCGAGCAGCTCTCGGGCGACAAGCTGGATGGCCGGAGCGACGTCTATTCGCTGGGCCTGGTGCTCTTCAACATGCTCACGGGGACGTTGCCCTTCCCCGCCGATTCCGTGCAGGAGGCGATGATCAAGCGCCTCACCGACGAGCCGGCTGAGCTGATCGAGGTGCGGCCCGATCTGCACTTCCCCCCGGGGCTCCAGCAAACACTCGACACTGCGCTGGCGCGGAGCCCGGTGGACCGCTATCAATCGGCCGCCAAGTTCGCACACGACCTCGCGTCGATAGTCGGCCCATCCCGGGCGGACGCCGGCGCAGCCCTGCCCTCCACGCTGGCGGACGCCGAGGACAAGACGGAGCTGATCGAGCCCGTCCGCGCCAGGAAGCGGTCGCGCGTGCCGATCGTCGTCGGCGTGATCGTCGCCCTGGGAGCCGCGGGCGCGGTGGTCACGATCGGTCGCACCGTCAAGCAGACCAGCAGCGTCCCGCCTGCCGACACTGCGCGACAAATCGTAGCCCCCCCGCCCGTGGACACGGCCTCCCGGACGCCTGTGGTGCCGCCGCGACGCGCCCCGGTCAAGCGCCCGCGGGCGCCCGCGGCCCGGCCGCGCATCGATGTCGCCCGGGCACAAGGCCTGCTGGACAGGCTGGTGGACAGCTTGGCACCCAAGAACGCTGGCATGGTGCGCGACTCGGCCCGACACATCTTTGACGCACCCGGTATCACGCCAAGGGACAAAGCCTTCGCGGCGTATGTCCTCGGCACCGCGTATTTGCAGTTGAACGACCGCTCGCAGGGGTGCGAGTGGATCGGGATCGCCGCGCGCCTCGATCCGGGCAAGGCGTTTTACGGCGACCTGTACGCCCGGTGCCGCACCTGACCATGTTCGGGCGCCCTTCCTCCAAGCCGATCAAGGTCGAAGTCTTCGCGAAGACCGACCTGGGCCGGACGCGCGACCACAACGAAGACCGCTTCCTCGTCGCGGATCTGTCGCGCCGCGAGGCATCGCTCCAGCCCGCGGTGCGGGCCCACGAGGTCGGCGAGCGGGGCTCCCTGTTCGTCGTCGCCGACGGGATGGGCGGCGCGGCCGCCGGCGAGCTCGCGAGCCAGATGGCGACCGACACCATTTACCAGCAGATGGTTCGGGCCTGGGGGACCGAGCGGGAGGTCACGGCCCAGCGGTTCGCCTACCGCCTGAAGGAAGCGGTGGAGGTGGCGAACGAGCAGATCCACGCGTATGCCGCGACGCACCCCGAAGTCCGCGGCATGGGAACCACGACCACCGCCGTGGGGGTGCTGGCCGATCACTTCTTCCTGACCCAGGTCGGCGACAGCCGCGCCTACCTGATCCGCAACGGGGAGGCGGTGCAGCTCACCAGGGACCAGTCGCTGATGCAGCGTCTGGTCGAGGCGGGCGAGCTGACGGAGGAGGAAGCCGCGAGGAGCGAGCGCCGCAACATCATCCTCCAGGCTCTAGGGCCCGACGCGCGCGTCAAGGTCGATCTCACCCACCAGGAAGTCCGCAGGGGCGACATCCTGGTGCTGTGCTCCGACGGCCTGTCGGGCACGGTGAAGAAGGAGGAGATCGCCGTCGTCGCGACGCGCGAGCGGGACTTGCCGGCCGCGTGCGACAAGCTGATCGCGCTCGCCAACGAGCGGGGTGGGCCGGACAACATCACCGTCGTGCTGGCACGGCTCGACGGCGAGGGGCTGCGCCCGCCCGAGCCCGACGCAGAGATGGGCTATCAGGTGTACCCCCTCATCGACACCGAGACCAGCACGGAGCCCGTCCCCGTCTACCGCGGGAGCCCCGCCCCCGAGCCGGCGGCGCGGAATCGCCGGCGCATCATCGTGCTGCTCGTCATGGCGGCGGCCGCCGCCGTGGCGCTCTACCTGGTCAACCGGAGCCAGTGACCGCCCAGTTCACGTTCCTCTCCGGCGCGCGCGTCGGGCAGATCGAGACCTTTCGCAAGGCGTACATCGGCCTCGGCCGGCACCCCCTCTCGGACGTCCGCTTCGATGCCGACCGCGACCTCGACGTCTCCTCGCGCCACGCCGGGATCGTGCGCCACGGCGAGACCTTCGTGGTGCGGGACCTGGGCAGCACGAACGGCACGTTCGTCAACGGCGCGCGCATCTCGGGCGACGTCGTGCTGGCGGACGGTGACGTGATCGGTCTCGGGCAGAACGGGCCCTCGGTGGAGTTCCACATCCTGCCGGGCGCGTCGGTGGCCGACACCGTGCCGGACGCGGCGCCGGCGTCCGCGGAGCGGATATCCTCCCCGCGCGAGCGGTACGCGGCGGTGGCCGCGCCGGCTGCCCGGCGCTCGAGCACCGCGTTGCGGATTGCCGCGGAGGTGGCGCAGCTGCACCGCAGGACCAAGCTCCTGATCGGGCTGCTCGTCGTGGTGCTCGCCGGGTTCGGGTTGCTGCAATGGCAGAGCGCGCGCGACGCACGCGAAGTCGCCCGGCTTCAGGCGCGGGCGGACAGCCTGGGGGTGGAGGCGCAGCGGCTCCTCACGCGACTCCAAACCGAGCTCGCGAGCGTGCGGGACGCCCTGCGCCAGTCGCAGGCGGAAGTCGCCCGGCTGCGGACCGAGCTCGCAGCCGCGGGCACGAGCGGTGACGCCGGCGCCGTCGCGCGGCTCCGGGCCGCGCTCGATGTGGCCGAGACGCGCCAGCGCGGTCTCGCGGGCGCGGTCGCGATGGACTACCGCGCGATCTCGCTCAAGAACCAGGATGCGGTCGCGCTCCTCGTCGTTCAATTCTCGGACACCGAGATCTTCAGCGGCACGGCGTTCGCCGCCGACTCGCAGGGCACGCTCGTCACCAACCGGCACGTCCTGGTAGGTGAGGATGGCAACCGGCAGCCCCGGCGCATCGCGATCAAGTTCTCGGGGAGCCGTCAATGGTTCCCCGGCCGCCTGGTTGGCGTCGCCGATTCCGCGGACGTCGCCGTGGTGAAGGTGGAGATCGGCGGTGGCACGCCGCGCGTCGCGGGCTTCGCGGGCGAGCCGCGAGCGCTCGCGCGCGGCGATCCCGTAGCCATCATCGGCTACCCGCTGGGCGAGGATCTCCCGATGGAGCGCATCGGCGAGAGCGGCGTGATCGCCGACCCGACGCTCACGGTCGGCACGGTCAGCAAGGCACTCGCCAACATCGTACAGGGCGACGGGTATGGCGCACCAGGCTCGTCGGGGAGCCCGATCTTCGATCGCACGGGCCGCGTGGCGGCTGTGTTGTACGGCGGCAACCGGGAGTCCCAAGGCAAGATCATCTACGCCGTTCCGGCGGGGCTTGTGGTCGACTACTTGAACCACCTGAACACCGTCAAGTAGAAATCGTCACGCAAAGGCGTCTCGCAGAGTCGTCACGCGGAGACGCCATCCCGCGACGCCCTTCACTTCAACCAGCTCATCACGCGTCTGGCCGCAGCGCGTTGCATGAGCGGCTGCCCATGCCAGCACAACAGGATCGGGGCCGTGCCGGGGATCTGCCCCGCGAGTCGCGGGTGCCCGAACAGCACGACGAGCTGCGCCCCGGGCACGAGACGCCGCAGGGCCGCGCCCGAGCGGGCGCCGAGATCGGCCCGCCCCTTCCACGAGCGCGGCTCGGCGTACACTAAGACCATGCGTTGCACGTTCCCGGTTGCACGTGGCCCGAGAGAGACCCCCGCCTCGCGCAGCGTCTGGTGGAACACGTCTCGCGGTCCGACGGTGTACGGGCCGCCGACGTCGTCGTCCACGATCGACACGCTGGCTGGAGTGCGGATCGGGGGCGGCTCGCCGCGCACCAGGTGCGCCGCACGGTCGGCGAGCCCGTTCGCGAACGCCACATGGCTCGAAAGGTCCGGCTCACCCTGGTCGGGCAGGTCCCCCCACGCGGCCAGCGCGGCGTCGTAGTGTGCGAGCGCCTCGTCCGCACGGGCGGCTGAGATCTCGGCGCCGACGGCGCGGTCCAGCGCCGTGACCACCCTCGTGAAGCTCTCCGGGTACAGCAGCGCGTCGCACCCCGCGGCGACTGCGCCCACCGTAGCCGCAGGCACCGGCTGGGCGGCACTCGCCCCCGCCATGATCAGCGCGTCGGTCACGACGAGACCGCCGAAGTTCAGCGTGTCCCGCAAATAGCCCAGAATGTCCGGCGAGAAGCTCGCGGCGCGCCCGGAGGGATCCCAGTCCGGGTAGGCTACGAACGCGCTCATCAGGCTCCCCACACCGGCGCGGATGGCGTACTCGAATGGAGCCACATCCACCTGCTGCAGCTCGGTGAGGGCGGCGCGCACGCGCGGCAGGGTCGCGTGGGAGTCCTGGGTGGTGCGCCCGTGACCGGGATAGTGTTTGGCGCACCCCAGAACGCCGTGCTCCTGGACACCGCGGATCCACACCGCCGCCTGCTCGCCCACACGCACCGGGTCGGCCCCGAAGGCGCGCGTCTGGACGATCGGGTTCTTGGGTTCGAGATCGAGGTCGCACACGGGAGCGAACGCCCAGTTGATCCCGACCGAGCGCGCCTCGGTACCGGTGATCATCCCGCAGGCGCCGGTGGCCTCCAGGTCGTCGAGCCAGCCGAGCGCCGCGGGCGGCGGCAGCTCGGTGAGCCCCTGAACCTGCTGCGCCGGGCCGCGCTCCAAGTCCGCGCCCACGAGCAGCGGGCGTCCGGCCTGCTCCCGCAGCTCCCGCGTGAGCGTCGCGACCGCCTCGCGCGTCCCTCCGAAGACGATGAACCCGCCCACCCCGGCGGCGAGCGCGGCGTCGATCTTGGGGCGCTCGTGGGCGAAGCTCTCGCGCCGCCAGCGCAGCGCAGGAAAGACGAGACGAGCGAGCGACCCGGTCACGCCGGCGTGATATGGCCCAGCACGCGGGGGCCGCGGGCGCCCGTCGCGGCCGGCAGGTTCCCCGGCTCCCCGAGGACCGTGAGAAAGCCGAGGAACGCGAACACCAGAGCCTCCTTGGCTTCGCCGTCGAAGAACAGGCGCTCGAACGGCACCACGGGTCGCGGAGCCACTCGGGCAGTGAGGAGCTCGACCAGCCGCGGATTGCGGGCGCCGCCGCCCGAGATCACCAGCTCGTCGGGGGCGCGCGCGGGGGTCCAGCGCTCGATCCCGCGGGCGATGGTCTCCACGGTCAGCGCCGTCGCCGTCGCGACGGCATCGTTGTCGGAGCCCCCCGCCTGCTTCACCTGGTCGAGCAGACGCGCCGCGTAGTCGGGGCCGAAGCGCTCGCGCCCCGTGCTCTTGGGTGGCGGGGCCGCGAAGTAAGGATCAGCGAGCAGCGCGTCGAGCACCTTGCGCGACGGCTTGCCGCGGCGCGCTCGCTCGCCGCCGGCGTCGAACGGCGCCCCGGGGTCGATCCGACGGGTCACCGCGTCGACCACCGCGACGCCGGGACCGGTGTCGAACGCGACGGCCCCCCCGGTGACCCCGCGGCGCGGCGCGAAG
>QHTS01000275.1:0-2562 GCA_003220905.1 Gemmatimonadota bacterium
CTCGAATACGACGATGTGATGAACCAGCAGCGGGAGGTGATCTATTCGCTGCGCCTGTTCGCGCTCGAGGGAGGGGAGGAGCTCAAGGCGGAGGCGCTGCGCATGGTCGAGCAGGCCGTCGCCGGGCTCGCCGACGAGCTGATCGGCGACACGAAGGATGCCTACCACTGGGATCGCGCCCTGATGGAGACCGAGTTCCTGCTCAAATTCCTGGTCTCCGTCGCGGGCGTCACCGACCCCGCGAGGATTCGGAGCCGTGACGAGCTGGTGCGGGCGGCGCAGCAGGCGGCACGCGAGGCCTTCCAGGGGAAGCTCGACCACTTCAAGGAGATCGAGGCCAAAGTCGGGGCCGTGAACATCGGCGCACAGGCGCTGTCGCACGTCATGCTGACGGTGATCGACGAGAAGTGGAAGGACCATCTCTACGACCTCGACCAGCTGAAGGCGGCGATCCACTACCGGCAGTGGGGCCAGAAGGACCCGCTCATCGAATACAAGCGGGAAGGCTACGAAATGTTCGTCGGGCTGATGCGTGACGTGCACGCGACGTTCGCCGAGCGCTGGCTCAAGCTCCAGATCGAGATCGGGCCCCCGCGCGGCAGCACCCCAGGACCGCTCGGAGCACCGCCTAAGAAGAAGGCCTCCCCAGTGATCGCGACCAAGCCGACCGCTGACGGCCTCGTCAGCAACGGTCCCACTGGCGGCCCCGTGCCGCCCCCCGGTGTACCGCCCGCCCCCGCTTCAAATCCGTACGCCGGCGTCGGCCGCAACGACCCGTGTCCCTGCGGCAGCGGCAAGAAGTTCAAGAAGTGTCACGGGGCCGCGTGAATTGCGGATTGCGGATTGGCGATTGCGGATTGGAGGTCGGGTAGTTCGAATCCGCAATCCGCGATCCCCAATCCGCAATATTCCGATGCAAGATATCTCCCGGTGCCACCTACGTTTCCCCCATGGCGTTGCGCCTCTCCGAGCACCCGGAACGCGACCGTCCGCGCGAGCGTTTGTGGAGCGTCGGCCCCGCCGCGTTGACGGGGCAGGAGCTCTTGGCCATTCTCCTAGGCACGGGATACGCCGGTCGGGACGCGCTCGCGGTCGCGGGCGAGGTGCTCGCCCGTGTGGAGGGGTCGTTACGGCGGCTCGCCGGGCGGCCCTCCGCGGACCTCGCGCGCGTGCCGGGAGTCGGCCGCGGCAAAGCCGCCCGCGTGGTCGCGGCGCTCGAGTTGGGGCGCCGCGTGGGAGCCGAGGAGGAGCCGCCCCCCGAGCGGATCCGGGGTCCGGCAGACGTGCAGCGGTTCTATGCCTCCCGGGTCCGGGATCTGGCGGTGGAGGAATTTCATGTGCTGGCCCTCGGCAGCCAGAGTCAGGTGCTGGGCGATCTGCTCATCACGCGGGGGATCTTGAACAGCTCGCTCGTACACCCGCGGGAGGTGTTTCGCGCCGCGATCGCCGAAGCCGCCGCGGGAATCATCGTGGTGCACAATCATCCGAGCGGCGACCCAGGCCGGCTGCTGGACGTGCCGGTGTACGACCACGTGATTCTTGGAGGCGATCGGTACGTGAGCTTCGCTGAGGCAGGACTGTTGTGACGACCACGGCACCGCTGCTCGCACCGGAGCTGGCGCGGGCGGTCGCGCTGCAGCGCGACCGGCTCGACCTCGACCTCCTGACACGGGCCTACCGGATGAGCGCCCAGGCGCACCGGGGCCAGAAGCGCCAATCGGGCGACGACTACGTCTCGCACTCGGTCGCCGTCGCGACGATTCTCGCCGAGCAGCAGATGGACTCGGTCACCATCGCGGCCGCCCTGCTGCACGACGTCGTCGAGGACTCGGACGTCTCGCTCGAGGACATCCGGGGCACCTTTGGTCCCGAGGTGGCGGAGCTGGTCGACGGGCTCACGAAGCTCTCCACCCTCACCTTCCGGTCGACGGTGGAGGAGCAGGCGGAGAACTACCGCAAGCTCCTGCTGTCGGTCGCGAAGGACGCCCGCGTCATCATCATCAAGCTCGCCGACCGGCTGCACAACATGCGGACTCTCGAGCACCTGGACCCGGAGAAGCGGCGCCGCATCGCGCTCGAGACGCGCGAGATCTACGCGCCGCTGGCGCACCGCTTCGGCATGGCGGGCGTGAAGGCCGAGCTCGAGGACCTCGCATGCAAGTTTCTCGAGCCCGAGGACTACCGCGCGCTGGCGCGCAAGGTCAAGGCGAGAAAGAGCGAGCGTGAGGAAACCATCGAGCGGCTCCGGGTCCCGCTCGCCGAGGAGCTGCGGGCTGCCGGGCTCACCGGCTACGAGATCACCGGCCGCCCCAAGAACCTCTGGTCGATTTACAAGAAAATGAAGAAGCGCGACAAGCCGTTCGAGGAGATCTACGACCTCCTCGCGGTGCGCGTGCTGGTGAACGATATCCCCGAGTGCTACCACGTGCTGGGCGTGATCCACCACAAGTGGACCCCGCTGCAGGAGCGCATCAAGGACTACATCGCGAGCCCGAAGTCCAACGGCTACCAGTCGCTCCACACCACCGTGTTCGGACCGGGCGGTCAGCTGTACGAAATCCA
>QHTS01000275.1:2816-7407 GCA_003220905.1 Gemmatimonadota bacterium
GCATCAACGGCCGCATCGCGCCGTTGCACCGTCCGCTCAAGAACGGCGACACGGTGGAGGTGATGACCAGCCCGCAGGCCAAGCCGTCCCGCGACTGGCTCGCCCACGTGCAGACCGCCCGGGCGCGCCACAAGATCCGGCAGTGGATCAGCCGCGAGGAGCACGAGAAAAGCCTCGAGCTCGGGCAGGAGATCCTCGCGCGGGAGGTGCGGCGGCGCCGGCTCGCGTCGCCGGACGCCGCGCGGCTGGAGCGCGCCGCGACGGACCTCTCCGTCGGGACGGCGGAGCAGCTGCAGGCGGCGCTCGGGCGGGGCGACATCGCGCTCGGGACCATGATGCGGGCGCTGTACCCCGACCTCCCGGCCGAGGAGCTCCAGGCGCCCAAGCCGACGGCGTTCGGCCGTGTGATCGAGCGGCTGCGGCTCGGTCGCGGCATCAAGATCCAGGGGGTGGACGGGCTCATGGTGCGGTATGCCCAGTGCTGCCAGCCGGTGCCGGGGGACCTGGTCGTTGGGTACGTCACCCAGGGCCGCGGTATCTCGATCCATCGCTCGGATTGTCCCAACCTCCTCCTGCTCTCGGCCGAGGCCGAGCGTCGCATCGAGATCGATTGGCAGGAGTCCGAGGGAGAGACGTTCGTCGTGCGCCTGGCCGTGGGAGGGGAGGACCGGCGTGGCCTCTATGCCGACATCTGCACCGCCATCAGTGAATCGGGCACCAATATTCGCTCCGCGGAGATTTCGACGCGCGACGGCGCGGTCTTCGGCTCGGTGCTGGTGGAGGTGGAGAACCAGACCCACTTGAACAAGGTGATTCGGGCGATCCGGCGGGTGAAGGGTGTGATGGACGTGTCCCGCCGCGAGTCGGGCCCCCAGTCCCAGCCCGCCGCGGGTTAGCTTTCTCTGATGCCGTACGACCTCGTGTCCCCGTTCGCGCCGGCGGGGGATCAGCCGCGCGCCATCCGGGAGTTGGCCGCGGGCCTCGCGCGCGACGACCGCTACCAGACGCTGCTCGGCGTGACCGGGTCCGGCAAGACGATGACCATGGCGCACGTCATCGCCGGGTTCGGACGCCCCACCCTCGTGCTGTCTCACAACAAGACCCTGGCGGCCCAGCTCTACGGCGAGCTCAAGTCGTTCTTCCCGAAGAGCGCGGTCGAGTTCTTCATCTCGTATTACGACTACTACCAGCCCGAGGCCTACGTCCCTCAGACCGATACGTACATCGCGAAGGACTCGTCGATCAACGACGACATCGACCGGCTGCGGCTGCGCGCCACGTCCAGCCTCATGGAGCGCGAGGACGTGGTGATCGTGGCGAGCGTGTCGGCGATCTACGGCCTGGGCGACCCGGAGCTGTACCGCCAGCGGCTCGTGACGGCGAGCGTCGGCGAGGAACGCGGGCGCGACGCCCTGCTCGAGGCGCTGGTCGGGGTCCAGTACCAGCGCAACGACACCGCCTTCGAGCGCGGGACGTTCCGCGTGCGGGGCGACACGATCGAAGTGTTCCCGGCCTACGACGAGCAGGCCGTGCGCGTCGAGTTCTGGGGCGATACGGTGGAGCGGATCGCGAAGATCGATCCCCTTACCGGGAACACCATCACCGAGCTCGCCCGGGCCGCGGTGTATCCCGCCACCCACTTCGTCACCGAGCGGCCCACGATCGAGCGCGCCGTCGCGGCGATCCGCGCGGAGCTCAAGGAGCGCCTCGCCGAGCTGCGGGTGCAGAACAAGCTGCTCGAGGCGCAGCGCCTCGAATCGCGCAGCAACTTCGACATCGACATGCTGCTCGAAGTGGGGCGCTGCACCGGGATCGAGAACTACTCGCGACACCTGACGGGGCGCGCCGCCGGCGAGCGCCCCGCGTGCCTGCTCGATTACTTCCCGGACGACTACCTCTGCATCATCGACGAGTCGCACCAGACGCTCCCACAGCTGGCCGGGATGTTCGAAGGAGACCGCTCCCGCAAGCAAACGCTCGTCGATTACGGCTTCCGACTTCCCTCGGCGCTCGACAACCGGCCGCTGCGGATCGACGAGTTCATGAAGCTCGTTCCCCGGATCCTGTTCGTCTCCGCGACGCCCGGGGAGGAGGAGCTCAAGCTCTCCGGCGGGGTCGTGGTGGAGCAGATCATCCGGCCCACCGGCCTCGTCGACCCGCAGGTGGAGGTCCGCCCGGTGAAGGGTCAGGTGGACGACCTGCTGCACGAGATCCGGCTGCGCGAGAAGAAGAACGAGCGCGTGCTCGTCACCACCCTCACCAAGCGCATGGCGGAAGACCTCACCGATTACCTGCAGCAGCACGGGGTGCGGGTTCGCTATCTGCACTCCGAGATCGACGCGATCGAGCGCGTCGAGATCATCCGCGGCTTGCGGCTGGGCGAGTTCGACGTGCTCGTGGGGATCAACCTGCTGCGCGAAGGGCTCGATCTTCCCGAGGTGTCGTTGGTGGCGATCCTCGACGCCGACCAGGAGGGGTTCCTGCGCTCGGACCGGTCCATCATCCAGACGGTCGGTCGCGCGGCGCGGAACCTCGAAGGGCGGGCGATCCTGTACGCCGACCGGGTCACCGGCTCGATGCAGCGCGCCCTCGACGAGATGAGCCGCCGGCGCCAGGTGCAGCTCGAGTACAACGAGCAGCACCGCATCACGCCGCGCTCGATCGTCAAGTCGGTGGACCAGGTGCGCTTCGCGACGCGCGTGGCGGACGCGAAGACCGCCAAGCCCGCCGACGCAGGCTTCCACCGCCCCACCGACGCCAAAGAGCGCGATGCGCTCGTCAAGCTGCTCGAGAGCCAGATGCAGGCCGCCGCCGAGGAGCTCGACTTCGAGCTGGCCGCGGTGCTGCGGGATCATATCCTCGAGCTCCGAGCCGACGGCGACGCCGTACGACCCCCCCATGCGCCTCTCCGCGGACGCACTCAACCGGTTCGGTGAGGCGCTCGGCCGCGAGCTCGGGGCGCCGGCGGTGATCGGGCTGTCGGGCGAGCTCGGCACCGGCAAGACCACGTTCGTCCAGGCGATCTGCCGCGGGCTGGGGGCGCGAGGCCTTGCCACCAGTCCGACGTACGCGTTGGTCCACCAATACCGCACGCCCGATGGCCGGCTTCTCTACCACGTCGACTGCTACCGCCTCCAGGCTCCGGCGGAAGCGCAGGATCTGGGCTTCGACGACATGGTGCGCGACGGAGCCATTGTCCTGATCGAATGGCCCGAGCGCGCGGGGCCATGGCTGCCGCCGCTCCACCGCCACTTCAGACTTGCGTACGACGCCGACCCGGAGGTCCGGGTGGTGGAAGAGGCGTGAGCGGCGAGTGGTTGGCGATCGATACCGCGACCGAGATCGCGAGCGTCGCCGCCGGACGGCCGCCGGCGGCGCAGAGCGGGGCGCACGTGCAGGGAACCCGTCGTCACGCGGCCGAGATCATTCGTCTCGTCGACTTCGCGCTCAGCCGGCTGGGCATTCGGCCGGGGGATCTCGAGGGGGTCGTGGTCGGCGACGGGCCCGGGAGTTTCACCGGACTGCGCATCGGGTGGGCCGCCGCGAAAGGGCTCGCTCACGAAGCCGGGCTCGAGCTCCGGGCCATTCCCTCGCTCATGGCCGCCGCGGCGGGAGCCGCCCTGAAGCTCGGGGCCGAGCCCGTGGCGGCGTGCTTCGATGCGCTCCGCGGACAGGTCTATGGAGCGCTGTATGTGTTTCACCCCGATCGCGTGGAGACGCTGGTCGCGCCCTCCGTGCTCACGGTGGCGGAGCTGGCGCGCGTCGCGCCAATGCGGCCTCGGATGGTCGCGGGCGACGGGGCGGTGCGCTACGGCGAGGAAGTCGCCCGCTGGATCGGGACCGCTCCGGTGCCGCCCGAGAGCCTCCCCCCCGCGGCGACGCTGCTCCTCGCCCTCCTGGAACGCGAGGGCTCGGGCCGCACCATCGGGGACCCGGCCACCGCGGAGCCCGTGTACGGACGTCCTGCGGAAGCGCAGGCCAGATGGGAGGCGCGCCACGGCCGCCCGTTGCCCGATTCGCCCCGCCCGGCTGGCTGACGTCGGCGACGTCGGCGCGATCGAACGGGGGGTGTTCTCCGATCCTTGGTCGGCGAATGACTTCACGGAGTGCATGACGGCGGGAGTACCGTTCCTCGTGGCGGAGCGGCGGGGCGTCGTAGCGGGTTACGTCGTCGCGCATTGCGCCGCCGACGAGGGAGAAATCCTGAACCTGGGCGTCGCGCCAGCACACCGCCGCCAGGGGATCGGGCGCGCGCTGGTCGAGCGCGTGCTCCAGGAGCTCGCCGGGCGCGGCGTCCGCACGGTGTACCTCGAGGTGCGGGCATCGAACGCGGCGGCCCGGCAGCTATATGAGTCGCTCGGCTTCGGTGAGGTCGCGCGCCGGGCGCGTTACTACCGGCGGCCGGTCGAGGACGCGGTGGTTCTACGGGCTGCCATTGCTGCAGAGCGGGGGTCTGCAAAACTTTAGCACAAGTGGCGTATCTTTGATTGACAGAATAACTTGCGGGTCATATACTGTTGTCGCCCTTGGTCCAGACCCGCCCAGCGTCTGGAGGTCTGTCGTGAGCCGGAGTCTCAATAAAGTCATGCTA
>QHTS01000276.1 GCA_003220905.1 Gemmatimonadota bacterium
GCAGCAGGCGGCCCAGGCTGTCCGGCGGCAGGCGCCTGCCGGCGCCTGGCGCGGCGGGCTCCTCGGGCGCGAGCCAGAAGCCGTCACTTTCGTAGAAGGCCAGCCGCTTGACCCCCGACCAGTCGCGTACCCGAAGCGGCGGAACGAGGGCTATCGCGTGCACCATGTTCAAGCCCCGCGCCCGGTAAAGCGCGAGCAGGTCGCGTGTCCACACCTCCGGTGTGAACAAGAGCAGTGGCCGGTCCGGAAGCCCGAAGCCGCGGAGCAACCCGAGCGTGAACCAATCGGCTGGCGGCTGCGCCAGCCGGAACGCGAAGTAGAGATCCCGCCGCTGCTTCAACACCCGGTCCCGCAGCACCGTGGCGCGCGCGGCGACCTCATCCTCCAGAGCGCGGTAGTACCGCGGCAGCAACCCGGCGTCGCGCAGCGCCGGGTAGCGGGCCGCGTACGGGAGCGAGTCCCAGCCCCCCCCCGCCGCGCCCGCGCGGATGAGACCCGCCAGGCCGCGCCGCCACGCCGCGTCGCAGAACTCCTGGCCCATCGAGTAGCTCCGCGGTCCGCCGATGTCTAGACCGAGCGCGATGACGAGAGTGCGCTGCTCCGCGGCGAGCCGCCCGAGGGCGCCGTACGCGGACGGCAGCCCCTCCGCCCACAGGATCGAGTCGAGGGCGCACGGGGCGGCGAGCGCCTCGCCGCGCGCGCCCCGCGACGAATCCGCAGGGGCGTGGCGCGCGTTGCCGTAGTCCAGCAGGGGGATCCATGCCACACTCGTCGGCTGCAGGCGTTTCACCGCATCGGCCCAGGCCCGGCGCACCGCGAGGCGCTCTTCCCAGTACGTGTGGAGGGAATCGCTGCTCTCGGGGCCGGCGTCGCCGGCGAGCAGGTTGAATCCGCCGGCGTCGAGCAGCGCGACGAGCGAATCGAGCGAGGCGCCCGATCGCACAGCGCGCCGCCCGTCACGGGTCGCGAACAGCGGCGTCCACAGCACCCGCATGCCCTGCTGCCGCAGCCACTCCGGGGTGCTCGTGGCGCGGGCGAGCTTCGGGTCCGGACGGAGTGGCAGCGCGATCGTGTCCACGCCGGTCGGGGGACTCAGGAGGGGGGGCGAGAGCTCGACGGGAACAGGCGCCTGCGCCAGCGAGAGCGGCCCACCGCGCGCGGCGGGCGGGACGTGCGCCCACTCGGCCGGGCGTCGGGTCCAGCGGGCGACCGCGCCGAGGAACTCGCGCGTCCGATCCAGGGCGTCGAGCTGCTGCGCGGGGGCCGTCGTGGACCGGAACTGCGGCCCCAGGGCGCCGAGTGCGTGGCGACTGATGACGACCACGAGGCCGTCGCCGATCCGGGCGGCCGCCACGACGCCGGCGCGCGCGCGGGGTGCGGGGGTACGCGGTGCGCGCACGAACGCGTGCCTCGAGGTCACGGCGAGGAGTTGCGACGAGTCGCGTGTGGCGAGGACATCATTACGGTCGAGCGGAAAGGGGTCGAACACCGACCCGAGCGGCTCGTCGCCCATGGGTCGGCCCTCGGCCCAGGGCTGCGGGCGACCGGTGGTCGTGAGAGCCCGCACGGTGGTGTCCTCGAGGAGCCGGTCGCCGATCGAGATCCCGGTCCCGGCGGCCTCGAGCCAGCGGTTCGCCGTCCAGCGGTCCAGATACCCTTCTCCGTCTGCATCGTAGCCGAGCACCACCACCCCGCCCCGGAGCACCCACTCGGTGAGCAGCGCGAGATCGCCGGCGGTGAGGGCGTCCGACGGCGCTTCGGGCTCACGGCCCAGCAGGAACAGCAGCACCCGATAGCGCTCGAGATCGGTCCGCGCGAGGTGGGGGTAGAAGCGGCGGTACTCGACCGTGTAGCCCTCGTCGTGCCAGGGCCGGACGGTGCCGTTCAGCAGGGCGGGGTCCGACAGCGCGAGGTCGAGGAGCAACAGGCGGCGGGCCTGCGCCTGGCAGCCGCAGAGGAGCAGCAGCCCGATCAGGCGGGCGGCGTGCCAGCGAGTCTTCGTCATTCGTGGCTAGCGGCTGCGCGCGCAGCGGAACCCGGTGTGGCCGAGCCATTCCCGTCGGTCCGGGAATACGGCGCGGTAGGATGCTGTCGCGTTCTGCGGTGACGTGTCGAAGGCTCCTCCCTTGATGACGTGGCCGGGCTGGCCCCGCGCGTCGGCGGCGGCGGCCGCGGTCCATTCCCACGCGTTGCCGATCAAATCCACCGCACCGACCCACGATCGCCCGAGGCTGCTCGCTCCTGCCGGCGCAAAGCCGTCGCGCAGCGAGTCGGCATTGGCCCGGCCGGGCTCCCACTGGTCGCCCCAGGGATAGCGGAAGCCTTGCGGGCCGCGGGCGGCCGCTTCCCATTCGTCCTCGGTGGGGAGGCGGCCACCGCGCTGGCGCCACGCGCAATAGGCTACGGCCTCCGACCACAGTACGCCGGTCACCGGCCATTGATCCGACGGCGCTTGCGTCCAGGGCGGACGGGCTCGCGTGGAGTCCAGGTATCGCCGGTAGGCGGCGACGCCGACCTCCGCGGAATCTATGAAAAACGCGTCGAGACGGACGGTGGTCGAGTCGCGCCGTGGGGCGCCCCCGCCCCCCACGGGATAGAGTCCTGCGGGGACGAGCACCATCCCGGGCGGCGGATGGACGCGCGATGCACGCCACACGATCCACCCGAGGATCGCTGCCCCACACGCCGTCGCGATCCACCGGACCTGCTTCGCGGACACGCGGCGCTCGCGGGCCGGGGCCCCGAGCGCGTCCACGAACGCCCGAGCCGTGCGATGCCGGTCCGCGGGCGCCTTCGCCAGCCCGCGCACGAGCGCGCGCTCGAGATGCACCGGAAGCCCGGGGCGCACGGTGCGTATCGGTCGCGGCGGGTCGTTGATCACTCGAGCCGCGATCGCCTGGGCACTGGGTCCGGTAAACGGCGGCTCGCCCGCGAGCATCTCGTACAACACCGCGGCCAGGGAGTACACGTCGCTGCGCGGGTCGATGCGCTTGTCGCCGCTCGCCTGCTCCGGGCTCATGTAGGCCGCAGTGCCAACCGCGATACCGGCACCGGTCAGCGCCGGACCTTCCGTGCTGCCCCGCTCCTCCATGAGCTTCGCGATCCCGAAGTCGCTCACCAGGGCGTGGCCGCGGGACAGGAGGATGTTCTCCGGCTTGACATCGCGGTGGATCACGCCGTTTTCGTGCGCGTACTGCAGCGCGTCGCCGACCTCGGCCGCAATGCGGACCGCGTCGTCGACCGAGAGTGGCCCGTGACGACTGAGTCGCTGCCGCAGCGATTCGCCTTCCACGTACTCCATCACGTAGAACAGAAGGCCGTCGGCCTCGTCCGCTTCGAACAGGGGCACGATGTGGGGATGCGAGAGCTGGGCGGCGAGCAGGACTTCCCGTTGGAACCGGTCACTGCCGAGGTAGGCCCGCGTGGCGGGCGCCAGGAGCTTGATCGCGACCCCGCGCCCGAGCTTCACGTCGGTGCCAAGATACACCGTCGCCATGCCGCCCCGGCCCAGCTCGCGCACCAAGGTATAGCGGCCCGCGAGGGCGCGGGCCAGACGGTCGAAGAGCGGGTCGGCCACCATCACCGGGCGTGCGTGGCGCTACGCTATTCCTTGGTACAGCAGCCCGACCTGTCGCAGTTGCCCCACTGACTCCCCCCCCACTTAGCGATGGACTGACGCCACCGATAGCTATAGTGTGGTGTGTATGTCAAATCCGAGGGCGCCGGATTTCTCGGCCTGTCCTGAGAGAAGAACAGGGAGCGCCAAGCACCTCCCGGCCCGCGCTTGTCCACCCACCAATACGTCCACCACGTCGGGCCATAGCCCAACGCCTTGACCCCTTGCTGGGTCTTGATCCTCGCAATTACTCGTCCTTGCTCCAACTGCTTTGGGTCGAGCGCCCACGTGCCCTCCTCGGGCTGGATCCAGGCCACCCCCCCCGCCCGACCGGGATGACTCTTCCCGTCGGGCGAAAACTCCACCCGCTGGGAATCCGCGGCTCCATACACGGAGTCGAACCTCAGATCCTTGGCGTACTCTTCGTAGAACCTCTTGTACGGGATCTCTTCCGCGCCGGTCTTGTAGAACGCCTCCGGCGCTGGGGGCGTTACATATGTGGTATCCCTTTGTGGATACTGCCGGTATGTGGCATCCCTACTCCCTGCTAACACCGAGGCCAGTGGAAGAGCCACGGCCACGTTCCAGAACCAGCGCTTACCGCTCGGCATACGACCTCCTCGTCAGGGATCGTCATCACCTCGGTACTTGCGCAATCCGCCTCATCCGCGTCACAACCGGTTGCAGCGCGGGCTCCGCGCCGGACCAGAGGGTCACGACCGCGCTCGCCCAGCGCCGCGCTGTACGATCGTCTCCGCGTGCCGCGGCCACGTCGGCGCGCAGCGCCATCATCCGTACCAGTCCGCCCGCCAGGGGGAGATAGCGCAGCAGATAGCTGTGTACCTTCGGGAGATTGTTGAGTGGCGCGTCGAGCGTCTGCTCCGCCGCACCCGTATCCCCGACCGCGAGGAGCAGGCGGGCGTCGAGGTACACGCCATCCGGCGGGGTGTCTTCGCGCGAGAGCAGCCCGCCCCGCTGCCTGAGCTCGGCCGTGATAGTGGTTCGCGCCGAGGTTGTGTCGCGGTGTGCAAGGGCCCACTGCACGGCCATCTCCCACGAGGGCCCTGGGGCAGTGGACCGGTGCGCCGGGCGTGATCCCATAGCGTCAAACACGAGCTCGGCCGGAACGTCGAGCAGCGCGCTCCGCACCGCCGGTCGGGATGCGACGGCCAGGCCCGCCGTGCTGCGCTCGACCCGCGCCTCCAGCGCCGCGACGCTCTCGGCGGGTGCTCCGGCGGACGCATATGCGAGGAGCTCCAGGCCCACACGCAGGGCCGCAATTGGTATGGTCACCGACTGATTGTCGGCGCTTGCGGGATATTCGGTTTCGGGGTCTTCGGGGGCCACAAGGCGGGCGGCGAGGGTCGGCCGCCCCAACAGGACCGCCACCCCAGCGGGACCCGCGACCCCTCGTGGAGCGGCGCGCAACAGCGAGTCGCCGAGGCGACGCGCCTCTTCGAATTCTCCGGCCTTCACCAGGAGTCGAACGGCCGCGACCGCGTCGCCGACGCGATCCTGCGGCCGGGGCTCCAGCCGCTGGGCCGCCTGGATCTCCGTGAGCGCCGAGCGAGGTGCCTCGGCGGCAGGCGCGATGTTGCCGTTCACCTCGAGCGCGTAGGCGAGCGCGCGGTGAGCGCGAGCGTCGCCTGGAAACGCGCCCACCCAGGCTGCGGTGACCTCGATGAGGGTCGCGCGATTGCGACCGACCGCCGCGACGTGCGTCGGTGTGCCGGCGCTCAACGTGTCAGCCTGCGCGGCCGGCACCGGATGAAACGCGAGGGTGTCTCCTTCCACCTTCGGGAAGGCGTAGAACGTCATGCCGTCGCGCCGACCCGCGCGCCACCAATAAATTTCCGCCTGCAGGATCCGGGTCAGCCGCTCGGCGGCCCGCCTCCCGAAGATGAAGTTGAACGACGGCGCGAGCAGCAGCGCCCGGCGATAGGCCACGACGGCGGTGTGCCAACTGCCTCGGAACGCGAAGCGCGCTGTGTCCTGGGGATCCGCCACGACGATCGGGTCGCCAGCGTTGCACTCGGCCAGCCCGTACCACCCCGCGAAGCTCGTCGAGTCTGCCTCCACGATCTCGCGATACTGCCGGCAGGCGTCCGGCCAGCGCCGCTCGAACACGGCCTGCTGCGCCAGGAGAAGAGCACCATCCGTGCCTCCGAGGGTACCCACGAGGTCTCCTGTACGACGAGCGATCACTGCGCGATCGCGCCCCGCGTCGGCGGCGGAATCCGCCGCCCACAAGAGCGCCTGCCCCAGTTCGAGATACGCACGGGCAAAGCCCGAATCGACTGCCACGGCCGCCCGGAACTCCCGCGCCGCGCGGCCTAGGTCCCAGTCCCGAATCGCCCGCTCGCCCAGCGCGTAGGCACGCAAAGCCTGGAGCGAGCGCGTCTGCGCCGCGCCGGCCCCCCGAGCCGCGCCGACATCGGCTCCCAGCAGCGAATCGGCGAGCGCGTTGAACGCCGCCCCGATCGCGCCGTTCGCCGCGACCCGCGTCGTGCTCTCTCGCACCGGCGCTCCACCGCGCGCGACATCGTACAGGCCCGCGGTCAGCCGCAGCGTGTCGCCGAAGCTCCACAGCTGGCCCATCACCAGCCTTCCCGCGCCGAGCCGGCGGGCGATCGCGACGGCGGTGTCGAACGGGATGCGGAATGGGGCGCGCGCGCCGTGGCGCGCCAGCGCATCGTAGACACGCATCTTATCGGCCAGCCGCACCTCTATCCAGCGCGCAACTCCCTCGGTGAGCAGCTCGGCGCAGTCGGCGCCGTCGAGCGTGCTCTGTTGACCGCCCTCGCGATGCGCGAACGGGAGGATCGCGTAACGGCCCGTGTCCAGTGGGACGCGCCCCACACAGGGCGGCGGGGACCCGTCGGGACACTGCCCCGGTGCGAGCGCGGGGAGACCGACGACCAGCGCAAAAACGGCGGCCACGACCCACGCGGGCGTCCTCACGCACCCCCCGCGGTGAACGGCAGCAGCGCCGCCCGCATCTCCATCGCGCGCTGCCACCGCTCGGCGCGCGACTTCGCGAGCGCCCGCGTCACGACTGCGGCGAGCTCCTTGGGCACCTCGCGCCGCAGGCCGTGCACGTCGGGCGGAGGGTGGTGCTGATGCATGTCGAGCACAGCCGCGGCACTGGGCGACGAGAACGGCGGGCGGCCAGCGAGGCACTCGAACAGGACCACGCCGAGGGAATAGAGGTCCGTGCGGCCGTCCACGTCGGGGGCTCCCTGCGCCTGCTCCGGACTCATGTACTCCTCGGTGCCGACCACGAATCCGCTCCGGGTCACGCGGTCATCGCCCGAGCTGGCGATCGCGCGAGCGATCCCCAGGTCAACCAGGACCGCGCCCTGAGGGGGGGGCGAGAGCACGATGTTGTCCGGCTTGATGTCGCGGTGGGCGATCCCGTGCGCGTGGGCGTGCTCCAACGCGTCCAGCACGTCCGCGGCGATCGCGACCGCACGCGGGACCGGGAGTCGGACCTCTCGGTGCAACGTCTGGCGGAGCGTGTCTCCCGGCAGGTACGGCATCACGTACCAGAGGAGATAGTCCGCTTCGCCGCTGTCCATCATCCGGGCGATGTGCGGGTGGTCGAGCTGCGACGCGTAGCGGATCTCGCGCAGGAAACGGTCGGCGGCCACCGAGACGGCCAGCTCGGGGTGCAGCACTTTGATGGCGACATGGGTGCCGCTCGAGTCCCGAGCGGCGAAAATCGACGCGTTGCCGCCTCGCCCCACCGCGGTGAGCACGGTGTAGCGGTCGCCCAGGGCCTTACGCACCCGCTCGATCAGATCGCGTCCTGGCATGGCGTCCCGTCCCGCCGGCGAGCGCCGAGCGGGACCGGGCTAACAATAGGGGCCCGCCCCGTGCGCGCTAGATTGCCCTCCCATGGCGAGGCTTGAAGCGGTTCAGGGGGACATCACGACGCAGGCCGTGGACGCCATCGTCAACGCGGCGAACACGACACTCTTGGGCGGCGGCGGCGTGGACGGCGCCATCCACCGCGGCGCCGGCCCGGAGCTCTTGGAGGAATGCCGCACGATCGGCGGTTGCCCGACGGGGGAGGCGCGGATCACGCAGGGCTACCGGCTGGCCGCCAAGCATGTGATTCACACGGTGGGCCCCGTGTGGAGCGGCGGGCAGCGCGGCGAGGCGGCGCTGCTGCGGCGCTGCTACGTCAACTCGCTCCAGCTCGCGGCCGAACGCGGCCTTCGATCGATCGCCTTCCCCTCGATCAGCACGGGAGCGTATGGCTATCCCATTGCGCGCGCGGCGGAGATCGCCATCGCGACGGTGCGGGACGGGCTCGGGAAACCGACGTCGGTGGAGCTCGTGCGGTTCGTGTGCTTCAGCGCGGCGGACCTGACAGTGTATCGACGGCTCCTAGACGGCTGAGCCCCGCCCGGGCCGCCGCGACGTACGGCGCGAGGTCGGCACCCGCCCCCTGCCCCACCGCCATCACGAATCGATACGTCGTGATCGCCGTGGCGCGGTCGCCCGCGTGCTCGGCGTCGTTCGCCCGCTTGAGCAGCTTCTCGAGCGTCGCGGGCTCGCGATAGATGAACGCCGGGTCCCGCCGCACCTGGGAGGCGAACTGGAGGAACCAGAGGGCCCCCCCCGCGGCGAGCACCAGGCTCGCGCCCAGCAGGAGGAGCGCCACGCGTCGGGCGCGCCGCGGTGACGCCGGCACCGTCTCAGGCGGCATCGGCCAGCCGGGCGAGCGCTCCCGCGGTCGCCTCCGTGACCATCGCCATGAACGCGTAGTCGAGCGTTGCGCCCGTGTCGGTCGCGCGGTGGTAATGCGGATTTCGGAGGAAGGCCGTGTCGGTCAACATGAGCGACGGGTAGCGGGCGTCCCAGAAGGACGCGTTGTCGGAGAGACGCGTGAGCGGGAGGAGCCAACCGCGCAAGCGCGTGGCATAGGGGACGAGCGGCAGGTCCGGCGCCGCGGCCCGCGCCCCGCTCACGAACCCCTCGAGCAGGTTGCGGGAGCGGGCATCGCCCACCGCCGCGAGGAAGTCGCCGGTCCGCGGCACGTCGATCCCGAGAAAGGGCGGGACGATCTGCGTGCCGGGCCTCGCGTCGCGGTAGCCGACCATCTCGAGGATCAATGCGCCGGCGAGCGTCTCACGCCGCGCCCGCTTCTCCCGCGCCAGGGCGTGGCTCCCGACGCGGTAACGGCCGGTCACGGTCTGCAACTCCTCCAGGTCGAACCCCACGAACTCGACGCCGGCCTGCGGCGTCCGGGAGGCGATGAGGCGGGCGCACTCGAGCAGCGCGGCGACGCCGCTGGCGTTGTCGTCCGCGCCGGGCGTGTGGGCGGTCGAGTCGAAGTGCGCCCCGACCAACAGCCGCGGCCGTCGCGCGTCACTCCCCGGCACGCTGCCCACGACGTTGTGGTACGTGCGTCCCCGGAACGAGAACGGCGCGAGATCGACGCGGAGGCCGAGCGTGCGCAGCTCGCTCGCGATGTAGTCGCGAGCGGCCCGATGGCGCTCGGGCGCGGCGCTCGGGTGGCGGATGCCTTCGAGCGCCGCGACATGACGCCGCAGCCGTTGCGCGAGGGCCGGGCGTTGACCGGTGGTTGAGGCGGCGTGGGCCCCGTGCGCGGGGTCCGGGCCCGGTGCCGGCGCAGCTTGAGGCGGGGTTGATGGGTCCACGCTAGCGTTTCTCCTGCATGGTGACCGTCTGCACCGTCCTGCCCCCGCCCGAGCGTCCCCGCCTCGATGCTGCGGGCGACGGCTGCTTTACGACGCTCCACACCAGCTCGTTCCGGGACGCCCTGCGGGCGGCCCGGCGCAAGCGGGTGGACGCGCTCGTCCTCTCGGTCCACGCTTGCCGCGGCGACGAGCTTCCGGCGGTCGCGCGTTTCGTGCGCGAGTTCCCCGCCATCCCCGCCGTCGCTCTCGTCTCGCGCCACGACCGCAACGCCACCGAGACGCTGCTCAAACTCGGCGCGACCGGCGTCCGCTCGGCGGTGGACTGCACGGAGCCCGCAGGCTGGCGCCGGCTGCGGGACTTGGTCGGCCATCCGGCGTCACCGGTCGCGGCCCGCATTCTCGCGCGCGTCGTCCCCGCGCTCGAGGAGGGGACGGGAGACGTGCGCGCGTTCTTCGAGGCGGTCGCCCGGCTGGCGCCGGTCCTCTCCACGGTGCGGCGGCTGGCGCGGCACCTCCGGATCTGCTCGAGCACCCTCATGTCCCGCTTCTATCGGGCGAGCCTACCGTCCCCGAAGACCTACCTCGCCGGCATGCGGCTCGTGCACGCGGCCTATCTGTTCTCCAACCCCGGGCTCTCGGTCGCCGACGTGGCGTACCGCCTCGACTATTCGTCACCGCAGAGCTTTGGGCGGCACCTGAAGGCGATGCTGGGCGTCACCGCGGGGGAGTTCCGGCGCCGCTTCCCCTTCGAGGTCGCGCTCGAGCGCTACGTGGACCTGTTGATCACCCCGTACCGGGAAACCCTGCGCGCGTTCTGCCCACTCAACGCGGGATTGTGGGACCAAGGACCGAACGCGACTCGTGTTTCCCGGCCGGGGTGATCAGTCCGCCGCGGCGCGGGTCACGGGGGGCTCTTCGGGCTCCGGCTCGCGCTCGAGCACCGAGAAGCGCGCGATGCTGCCGCGCAAGCGCTCCGCCAGCTGCGCGAGCTGCTGCGAGGTGGCGGTGAGGTCGCCCATCGACGTGATCTCGGCCTGAGCCGCGCCCGCGGCGCCGTCGGCTCGTTGCGAGGAGGCACTCGAGATGGCCGCCACCTGCTGCAGCGACTGCGCCAGCTCGGCGAGGCGCTGCGCCTGGCCGCGAGACACCTCCGCCGTGGCGTTCACGAGGTCGCCCACCAGCTCGATCCCCTGATGCAGCTCTTGGAGGGCCGCGTCGGCTTCGGCGGCCACGGCGCCGATGTC
Organism: Gemmatimonadota bacterium; assembly: GCA_003220905.1. GTDB lineage: Bacteria > Gemmatimonadota > Gemmatimonadetes > Gemmatimonadales > GWC2-71-9 > AG41. The sequence goes on from QHTS01000276.1 coordinate 10,530, forward strand.
GCGCACCTTCGTCTCACCCGACTGCATCGCCCGCGCGGCGGCGTCGATGCCAGCGCGCAGCTCCGAAACCAGCTCCGCCACCTCGCGCGCCGACTTTCCCGCCTCCGCCGCGAGTGCCCGCACCTCGTCCGCGACCACGGCGAAGCCCTCGCCGTGCTCCTCCGCCCGCGCCGCCTCGATCGCCGCATTGAGCGCGAGCAGGTGCGTCTGGCGCGCGATCCGGGCGATCGTCTGGGCGAACACCCCGATCCGCTCCGACATCCCCGACAGCCCGGCCACCGTCGCGGCGGTGGTGCGGACCTCCTCGCCCACCGCGCGGAGCGTCTGGCTCGCGCGCGCGACCCGCTCCCGGCCCCGCTCCGCCGCGGCGACCAGGCGCGCGGCGTCCGCCTGCATCAGTTCCGCGCGGACACGCAGCGATTCCGCCTGGTCGGCGGCCTTGGCGCTCTCGCCGCGCGCTCCCTCCGCCATCTCGCGTTGCCGCCCGAGATCGGTCGCAAGCCGCTGGGCCGTATGCGTGACGGTCTCCGAGGTGGCGTGGAGCTCCTCGGCCGAGGCGGCGAGCTGCTCCGCGAGCGCCGCCACCTCGTCGGCCTCGCGCTGCACGATCGAGATCGTGCCGCCGATTTCCTCGATCATCCGATTGAAGCTCCGCTCGAGGAAGCCGAGCTCGTCGGACTCCCCCGCCGGTGCCCGCACGGTCAGGTAGCCCCGCTCGGCCTCACCCATCACGCTCCGGGCGTGTCGGATCCGCGCTATCAGGGTCGCCGGAATCCGCTTGAGCGCCATGGCCACGAGGATGAACACCACCGTGTCGAGCCCCGCGTTCGTCAGGCTCGCCCCGGGCTCGTACAACACGATGTGCAGGAAGCTCGAGCCCAGGTACGCGATCGCCGCGGTGAGCACCAGGAAATTGCCCACGGTGTGGCCCTGGTCGAAGGCGTACGGGAGGACCGCGATGAAGAACGCGGCCACGAAACCACCGCGCCCGAACCACACGACCAGGACCGCCACGAGCAGGACGTCGAACAGCGACAACGCGTACACCAGCCACCAGCGGTACCAGCCGCGCTCGTGGATGAGGCCGAGGAGCTCGTTCACGAACGCCGCCCCGCCCGCCACGAGCACCATCGTCGTGGGCCGCGTCTTGACCGCGCCGAACCCCCACCCCACCAGCCCGAGCGCGAACCCGAATGCCACCATCACACGGCGCAGCCGATGCGTGCGCGAGATGGTCTCCAGGTCCTTGAGCCGCTGCTCGAGGCCGGTGGCGTCGTCCTTCCAGCCTCGCACCAGCGAGGCGAGGGACGGCCGCGATGATCCTGTCGGAAGTGTGCTCACCCGGGGCTGATCATACACCTCAGGTGATCAGGGCGGCAATCTCCCGTCACCGCAACCCCAGCTCCGTGGCGGTGACGAGCACTTCGACCGGGTGGCCGGCCTGCTCGAGCGTCGTCCGGCCGCCTTCCTCACGGTCCACGACCGCCAGGACGCCGAGGACCCGTCCACCCTCGGCGGTGATTGCGGCGATTGCCTCCGCGGCCGAGTGTCCGGTGGTGATCACGTCCTCCACGACGACGACGGCGGCACCGGGCCTGAAGCACCCTTCGACGCGCCGTCCGGTGCCGTGGGTTTTCGCCTGCTTGCGGACGGTGAAGGCGTCGAGGGGCCGTCCCTGGGCCCGGGCGGCGGCGGCGATGGCGTAGGCGACGGGATCGGCGCCGAGGGTCAGCCCGCCGACCAGGTCGGGCGCCCACCCGCGGGCGACGAGACGCGCGAGCCCGAGGGCGCCGATCACGGCCAGGCCCTCTCCCGACATCGTGGTGCGGCGCGCATCGATGTAGAAGCCAGAGCGGCGCCCTGAAGCGAGGATGAAATCCCCATGAGTGACCGAGCGCTCCCGCAGGAGTTCGCGGAGGCGCTGCTGTAGAGTCGGGATCGTGATCGAGGCCATGTATAGTAGTAGTGATAGCTACCACTATGTGTCTCTTCGGCGGACGGCGCGTTTGAATGCCGCGAGCAGGCCCGTCTTCGGCGGAGGTGCCGCGGCCAGGGCCGCGGCGGCATCGGCTGCAAACGCCGTCACCGTCGGCTGGCGGCGACTGGGGTCGCGCTCGAGGCCCCGCATCACGGCGGCCTCCAGCGCGGGCGGGAAGCGCAGACCCGGATTGGCCTGGTTGAGCGACGTCGCGTCTTGTGTGAGCAGCTGCTGGAACAGCTCGCGCGGCGTGCGACCACTATGAGGGTGCTGCCCGGTGAGCATCCAGTACGCGATGGTGGCGAGGCTGTAGATGTCGGCCCGACCGTCCACCAGCTCCCCGGACAGGGCCTCGGGGGCCACGTACTTGAGGGTTCCGACGAAGAATCCCGTGCGCGTGAGGCGCTCTTCGGGCGGCAGCTCTGCGTCGCGGGCGATGCCGAAATCAAGCAGCTTCACGCGCTGCGACTCCGGATCGTAGGTAATGTTCTCGGGTTTCAGGTCGCGATGGATGATGCCCGCCTGGTGGGCTGCGGCGAGCGCATCGGCCAGCTGTCGCACGATGCTCACCACGAGCGTTGGAGCGAGGGGGCCGGCACGGTGTACGTATTCGGCGAGGGACTTGCCCTCAGCCCATTCGAGAGCGAGGTAGTAAAGGCCGTCCGCTTCGCCGTAGTCGTAGGTGCGGACGACGCCCGGGTGCTCGACCCGCGAGCCGTACCCTGCCTCCCGCAGGAAGCGCTTCACGGCCGTGGGGTCGCTCGCGAGCCGCGACCGCAATACCTTGAACGCACAGGTCCCGCGCTCCGGGTGCTGGGCGCGGTACACTTCGGCTGTGCCTCCCTCGCCGACGCGCTCGAGGAGGCGGTAGCCGGCGATGGTCCGACCGGCGAGGTTCTCGCTGGGCATGGGAACGCGCGAAACTAACGCCCGGATTTGAGGTTGAGCAAGTGAGACGAGCGGCAGCAATGGCAGTCCTCGCGGCCGGTGTGGCGGCGTGCGGCCCCGCACAGCGGGCTCGGTGTACAGCGCCATGGGCCTGCTGGTCGCGGGACCGCCTCTCCCCTTCGTCGCGACGCTCAACTACGTCGCGGACGCCACGGCCGACTCGACGCTCGCCGTGTTCGGCCTGTCGCTCGCGAATCACGCGCTGAGCTTCCAACGCGATGGCTCCGCGTTCACCGCGCATTACCACGTGGAGGTCGCCTTCCGGGCCGACACCGGCGCCGTGCGCCAGTTCGCGAGCGACGAGGCGGTGCGCGTGCGCACCTTCCCGGAGACCCTGCGCGGCGACGAGAGCGTGATCTACCAGCAATTCATCACCGTGCCACCGGGCATCTATCAGGTGACGGTCACGGTGCGGGACCGGAACGGTCCCGCCGCGTCGCACCGGGAGCGTACGGACACCGTGCCGCGGTTTGCGGAGCAGGGGATGAGCGCGCCGCTCGCCGTCTATCAGGGGGCGGGGCGGACGCGTGCGTCCGACGTGCCGAAACTGCTCGTGAACCCGCGCGCCACGGTGTCCTACGGCGCCGACACGTTGCGGTTCTACGTCGAGGCGTACGGGGAGCGGCCCGGCGCCCGGTTGGTCGCGCGCGCGCTCGATCCGGGCGGGCATGAGATCTGGCGCGACACGGTCGCGTTGGCGGGTACCGAAGCGCTGGCGACCGGGTTGGCGCTGCTCCGTCCGGGGGAGCTGCCCGTCGGCGCCGGTCGCTTCGAGATCGGACGGCTCGGCGCGGGCTCCGCAGCGACGCGCACCGCGCCCTTCCTCGTGAGCTTCTCGGATCAGTGGGCGATCACCAATTACGATGAGATGATCAGCCTGCTGCGCTACTTCGAACGCCAGGAATGGGTGGACAAGCTGCGCCAGGCGCCCCCCGACCAGCGTCCCGCCGTCTGGCGCGCGTTCTACAAAGCGACCGATCCTGTCGAGATCACGCCGGAGAACGAGGCGCTGGAGGCGTACTTCCGCCGCATCCAGATCGCGAACCAGCGCTTTCGGGAGTCGGGAGAGCCCGGGTGGCTAACGGACCGGGGCGAGGTGTTCATCTCCCTGGGTGAGCCGGACGACGTGTTCGACTTCACGACGGATGTGTCGCGCGCGGGGGTCCGCGGCGTCCGCTGGACCTACAACGCGCTGCGGCTGACGCTCTTTTTCCAGGACAATACGGGCTTCGGCCGCTTCCGCCTGACGCCGCTCTCGCGGGCCGAGTACCAACGCGCCGTGGCGCAGCGCCGCCGGTCGTGATGCGGGTGGTCGGCCTCCTACTCCTCGTCGTCGCCACCCCTCTCGGGTCCGCCGGCACGGCGCAGCAGACCGCTCCCTACATCGCGGCCGAGCGCGCCGAATCCCTCAGGCTCGCGGGCCGGCCGTGGCACGCGGCGGAGACGCTGCTCGCGGCCGCGGCTCGCGAGCCCCGACTCAACGCCACGTTCATCGTGGAAGGCGCTCGGGCCGAGCTCCACGCGCGGCGCTACGATCGCGCCCGCAGCCTGCTGATCGGCCAACCGTGGCTCGAGGACTATGGCGACGGCGGCGCCCTGGCGGTGCTGGCGGAGGCGGAAGCGCGGCTCGGCCTCGAGACTGAGGCGGCAGGTCATTACGCCGCCGCGCGGGCGCGGGCGCGTGGCTCCCGGGCGGCGCTGCTCGCGGTGCGCGAGGGGCTCGCCTGGGAGGCGGCGGGCGAGCGGGACTCCGCAGCGGCGGCCTATGGCGCGGCGCGGGCCGCGGGCCTCCCGGCCATCGACGCGTGGCTGCGGCTGCGCCAAGCGCGCGTCACTCGCGACACGGCGGTGGCGTTCCGCCTGCTCGCCGACCTGCCGGCACCGGCGTCGCGTGAGGCGGGCTCCGCCAGGGCGCAGGCGCTCCTCGCCGCCGGGGATTCGGCGGCCGCGCTCGACGCGTTCGCCCAGGCGGGCCGCGCGCTCGACCTGGCCCGGCTGGCGTTGGCGCGTGGGGACTCGAGCCGGGCGCGCGACGCGCTATACGGTCTGATGGCGCGGGCGCCGGAATCGGACGACGCCGCCGCGGCCGTCGGCGTGGCGCTGGCCGCTCTCCGGTCCCGAACCCCGCCCGAGCGCGTGGCGCTGGCTCGAGCCATGAAGGGCCACGGGGGCGCGGTGGACGCCCGGGTCGAGGTCGAGCGCGCGCTCCGACAGGGAGACTCGAGCGCCGCGACACTGGTGCTGGCCGGCGAGCTGTTCGCCGCCGCCGGCCGATACCGCGACGCCGAGCGCGCCTACCGGTCTGCGAGCACCGATCCCACGCTCGGCGCCCTCGCCATCTACCGCCGCGCGCGGGTGCTCGTCCGCCTGGGAGATCCGGGCGCGTCGGAAGCGCTGTCGGGGTTCGCGCAGTCGTTCCCTTCTGATACCGCTGCGCCCACCGCGCTGTACATGTTGGGGGACATGCTCGGGGATCGGGGGGACTGGGCGGGGGCGGCGCGCTGGTTCGGGGAGCTGATCGCGCGCTACCCCGCCGACCTGCGCGCGTCGCTCGCGCGCTTCCGGCTCGCTTCGCAGGCGTTGCGCGACGGCTTGCGCGACAGCGCCGCCGCCCTGTTCCAGGCGGAAGTGGCGGCCGCCGGCCCGCAACGCACGACCGCGCGCTTCTGGCTCGGCAAGCTCACCCTGCTGGCAGGGGACACGGCGGGAGCACGGGCGACGTGGCTTGCGCTGGTGCGCGAGGACTCGATCGGCTATTACGGGCTCCGCGCGCGCCGCGAGGTGGACCTGCCGCCGCTCCGCATCGCCGCTGCTCCGCCGCCGGGCCCCTCGCCGGCCGTCGCGACGTCGCTCGGCCGCATCGACACGCTGCTCCTGGCCGGGCTCGACACCGCGGCGCAGGCGGAGGTGCGCGCCGTCCTCGGGCGCGCGCCGCAGCAAGACATCGACGCCCTCCTCGCGTGGAGCGAGGGACTCGCGGCTCGCGGCTTCGGCCCGGCCGCCGTCCGCCTCGGGTGGCAAGCGGCGCTCAAGTCACCGAACGACTCGCGCGTGCTCC
>QHTS01000277.1 GCA_003220905.1 Gemmatimonadota bacterium
TGCTTCGCCCGTTGCCCTTCGCCGAGCAGGATCGGCTGTTCATGCTGGCCGAGCAGAGCCGCCAGGGAGCATTCCGGCCGCCGTCGTACCCAACCTTCCTCGATTGGCGGGCTCAGAGCTCGGCATTCGCCGGGCTCGCTTACGTGCGCGGCGGCGGCCAGCGGCTCGCCGGCCCCGAGGGTGTCCAGAACCTCCTGGTGTCCGCCGTCTCGACCGGCTTCTTTGCGACCCTCGGCGAGCGCCCGTTGCTGGGGCGGCTGTTCACCCCGGACGAAGAGCGCGCGGGGGCGCACATCGCGATTCTTTCGTATGACCTGTGGCAGGGCAGGTTCGGCGGAGACCCGCACATCCTGGGAAAGACGCTGTCTCTCACCGCCGGTGTGTTCAGCGTGGTCGGCGTCCTGCCCCACGATGTGGCCTATCCGCCCTGGGCGAGCGAGCAGCTGTACATGCCGATCGCGACGGTCGCCGCGACCGACCGGGCGCTCACCCAACGGGGCTTCCATGCCGACTGTCGCATCATCGGCCGTCTCAAGCCGGGGATCACGCTCGAGCAGGCGAAAACGGATCTCGAGGGCGTGGCTCGCCGCGAGGCCGCCACGTACCCCGAGTTCAACGCCGACTGGACGTCGGCCGCGCTGTTTCCGCTGCGCGACGAGATCCTGTTCGGCACCACGCAACAGCTGCTCGTGCTCGTCGTGGCGGTCGGCCTCGTCCTCATGATCGGCTGTGTCAACGTCGCGAACCTGACGCTGGCGCGCGCCGGCGCGCGCGGCCGCGAGCTCGCCATCCGATCGGCGCTGGGAGCGGGACGGGGGCGGGTGGTGCGACAGCTGCTCACTGAGAGCCTCGTGCTCGCGTCCGTGGGAGCTGCGCTGGGCGTGGTCACCGCGTACGGGGCAGTCGCACTGCTCAAGCGCGCCGCGCCCGCTGTGCTGCCCCGACTCGAGACGGTATTGGTCGACGGTTGGGTCCTCGCGTTCGCGCTCGGCGTCACGATCATCACCGCGGTGGGCACCGGGCTCTTTCCGGCGTTGCGAGCGGCACGCCCCGACCTGACCGACTCACTGAAGGAAGGCACCGCCCGCGCGGGCACCGGACACGGGCGACAGCGCCTGCGCGGGGCGCTCGTCACGAGCGAGATCGCCCTCGCGGTGGTCCTCGTTGTGGGCGCCGGGCTGTTGATCAGGAGCCTGTGGCGGCTGCGGGCGGTGAATCCAGGATTCGATCCCGCAGGGCTCGTGACGTTCTACATCTCACCGCCGCCGCTGCGGGCCCAGGACCCGGCGAGGCTCGCGGCCCTATACACCGAGGTCCAAGACGCGGCGCGGGCGCTCCCGAGCGTTACTAGTGTCGCGCTCACGAATTTCACGCCCCTCTCGGGCGGTGGCCTCCCGTCTCCCGTCGAGATCCCGGGGCGCGCCCCGGACCCGGTGCGCGATCCCCGCGTGTGGTTCATGACCGTTTCTCCGGGCTATTTCCGCACCATGCGCATCCCGCTCCGCGCGGGGCGCGAATTCACCGAGGCCGATCTCGCCCCGGGCACGGCCGTAATAGTGAATGAAGCATTCGCACGCGCCTTCTGGCCTGGTCTCGATCCGATCGGTCGCCAGGTGACGCTGCACAAGGCGGTCCAGGGACGCCCCGACTTCGGTGAGCCGCTCCCGGGCACGGTGGTCGGTGTCGTGGGAGACGTACATCACTTCGGGCGCGACACGCCGCCCGAGCCCCAGGTCTACGTCCCCTTCACCCGGAACGTGTGGGGGCATATGAGTCTCGTCGTCCGGACAGCCGTGATGCCGGCGGGGTTCCTCGCGACGTTGAGCCGGGCCGTCCGTCAGGTCGATCCGGACATTCCGATGACATTGACGGGCAGCACTGGCAGCATGTCGGCAGTGGGCACGGTCGACATCAACGGCGGCCTCGCGTCGCGACGGTTCGACGCGTGGCTCCTGGGCAGCTTCGCTGCGTCGGCATTGCTCCTCGCGGGCATAGGCATCTACGGCCTCTTGGCCTACGCCGTCACGCAGCAGCGGCGTGAAATCGGCATCCGACTGGCGCTCGGGGCGAGCGGCGGGGACGTCCTGTACCTGGTCGTGGGCGGCGGGATGCGACTCGCGGGCGCAGGGATCGGGCTCGGCGTCGTGGTCGCCCTGGCCGTCACTCGACTGCTCGCGTCGTTGCTGTACGGGGTCGGCGCGAGCGATCCCCCGACGTTCGCGGGCGTCGTGGCCCTGCTCGCGGTCGTTTCGCTGGTCGCGAGTTATCTCCCTGCGCGCCGAGCGGCGCAGGTCGATCCAATGGTGGCTCTGAGGTACGAATGATCCAGCTCAAGAACCTCGACAAGTCCGTCTCCCAGGGCAACGGCCGCCTCTTCATCCTGCGGCAGATCTCGCTCCAGATCGCCGCGGGGGAGTTCGTCTCCATCATGGGCCCATCCGGGGCGGGGAAGTCCACGCTGCTTGCCGTGCTCGGCATGCTCGACGGCGACTGGACCGGCGAGTACCGCTTCCTCGACCACGCCGTGCACGAGATGAAGCCGAAGCAGCGGATCGCGCTCAACAAGCAGCACATCGGCTTCGTGTTTCAGCAGTACCACCTGCTCGACGAC